>JAJZEY010000237.1 GCA_021805585.1 Planctomycetota bacterium | reverse complement strand
GGGCGACTGCGGTTGCCGGGAACCTGCGGCCTCTGGCCACGCCACTGGAAGTCGGTGGAGCATCCCCGGCGGTACTGCGCTATCTGAAGCGGGCCTATCACGAAAGTTCCATTATTCCCGTGGGTGGCGGTGGTTCCGGTGGAGGCCAACTGCTGGGGGGAATGCAGGGGCTTGGTGCGGCGGCCTACCGGCTGGTGCCGGGTGCGGCCATCGGTGTTCCGCTGCTGACCGGCGATACGAATATGGGTGCCATTGGTACGGTAACCGACGTGGTCGGCGATCATGTATATGCCTTTGGCCACAGATTTTTTAATGTCGGACGAAATGGATTGCCCATTTCCGGAGCGTACATTTACACAATCATCGCGCGGCTTAAGACCTCCTTTAAGCTCGGTTCAACATTTCATATTCAGGGGCATCTGGTCATGGACCAGTCGTGCGGCATTGTGGGCGCTTTGGCCCCCCCGGCCAAGCCCGTGCCCGTCATCGTTTCCGTGGCCTACCACAATCCGGACTGGCACCATGTGTTTCATTATCATCTGTATCCAAGTCCGCATACCACGGCTGAAGCCCTGGGCGGTGCCCTGATTGCCAGCATGACCGCCAAACGCAATGTCACCGGCAAAAATGCCGCGAATTACACGGTGCACATTACCGGAACCATTCATTTTGGTACGTTTGTCGTTCATTTGAACCGCAGGTCCACCACTGGCGGGTTTGATCCCAATTCCGTCCTGCTGCCAGTGGCGCTGCTGCTGAACAACCCTTTCCGGAATCTGGCGATTTCCGAAGCCAACCTGCATGTTTCTTTGCGGGCAACCAACCACGCGGCGGTGATTACATCGGTTTTACTGGAACACCATACGGTCCGCCCCGGGCAGTTCCTGCTGGCGCGGGTCGCCATTAAGCCGTACCATGGCCCAATCGAACATCGCATGATTCGGCTGCGGGTACCACTGAATACGCCGGATGGCAACTATGATTTTGCCGTCGGGGCGGACAGTACCGCCATGGCCCAGCAACAGACTTATTTTCCGCAGGATTTTGCACCGAATTCGATTGCCGACCTCAAGCGGGATGTCATGCGGATTGTCAGCTATCAGAATAATCGGATATACGCCCGGCTGGTGCTGAATTCCCATGGGCTGGCCAGCGCGGGCCGTGCCATGCCGAATCTGCCGGCAAGCCGCATTGATATTATCATGCGAAGCCCCGGTCGGCCGCTGTTTCCGCTTTTTAATTCCGTTGAAAAGCGGCTGGTTACGCCCTGGGTGATAACCAGCGGCGGGCAGGAATTTCAGGTCATGGTCCGGCATCGGGCGGATGGGCGGTTTTTCATGGCTAAGCCCGCAATGGCCGGCCCGCCCGGTCTCGGCGGCAACCTGGCCAATCCATAAAATGACCGGCTGGGCGAGCGCCGGTGCAAGTGCCCGCCAAAAAATCGCTTTCCGGCGTCGGCAATGCGAAAATAACTAAATTAAAATTGTGGTAAATGGATCATCAGGAGTTTGCATGTTGACCTTCAAACGGTGGTTTTTCCCTGTGACAATGGCTCTTGCGGGAATCGCGGCAACGCTGCCGGCACCGGCCGCACAGGCCGTGCACACGCAGTATTGGAAATTTAATACCGAAGCGGCCTACGCGGCCGGCCACTTCCGGAACACGCTGGTAAATAATTATGGCGAACTGCGGCTTGCACGCGCGGTGAAACCTCTGTTCGCTAAAACCAAATTCCAATTCGTAAATGCCCTTGCCAGCGGGCCGGGCGGAAGCCTGTACGTGGGCACGTCGCCCCACGGTAAAATCTACCGCATCGCAAACGGCAAGCAGACCGTATTTTACGCTCCACCCAAGGGTTATGGCACGGTTCTTTCGCTGGCCGATCGTGGCGCAGCCGGACTGCTTGCAGGGCTGGCCGGCAACCATGCGCGGCTGGTGGCATTGACCGTTGTTGCCGGAAAAACCAACGCCAAAACGCTGTTTGAAAACAAAACGGTGGATTATATATGGGCCATCGCACCGCTGGCCGATGGATCAATTGTAATTGCCACCGGTCCGCATGGGGAATTGTGGCGCATCGGATTGAAGGGCAAGGCCCGGCTTCTGCTGAAAACCGGAACGCACAATATTACATCCATGGCGGTGGGACCCCATGGCAACCTGATTATAGGAACGGACCAGACCGGGCTGGTGATGCGCGTGAATCCGCGAACGGGCAAGTCTTTTGTTCTGATGGCGGCCGGGCGGGCGGAAATTTCATCCGTGGCGATTACCGCGGATGGTGATATTTTTGCCGGCACAGCATCGCCCGATCTGGCCAAACTGGATGGCGGCGTATTCGCACCGCAAGGGCCGGCCAACGGACGGCCCGCGGCGGTCAGCGGTGGTGCCAAGCCTCCCATGAAACTTCCGGCCAAAGGGCAGGCCAATGCGGTGAAAAATCCTAAGAATCCGGGAAAACTGCTGGCCCCGATCTTGAAAGGCCGTGCTGCCATCGCACCTATGCCGGCACCGGCGCAGCCGAATGCCGCAGCCAGCAACGTGGTGTATCAAATCAGCCCATCGGGTAAATCCCGTATCTTGTTGCGTGTGCCGGATATGGTGCTTTCCATGCTGTATCAGCGCCATACACTGGTGCTGGGGCTGGGCAATCATGGGCGGTTGCTGTTTTACAATCCGTACACCCAATCCGAAGCACTTCAATCGCGCGTAAAACAGGCGGATATTAATGCCTTGGCGGTGGATGCCGGGGGGAATATCTATCTGGGTACCGCCAATCAGGGACAGGTTTACGAGCTGGCAGCACCCGTGGTGGCTTCCGGCCAATATGTAAGCAAGGTTCTGGATGGCAAGCTTGCATCCACCTGGGGTGCGGCCCATGTGGTGGCCTCGCTGCCGCCCGGAGCGGTCGTGAACGTGCAGACGCGTTCAGGCAATGTGGCAGATGTGCATAGCCACGCCAAATTCTGGAGTGCCTGGTCGGCTTCCCTGCCGGCCAATACCTATCGAAGCGTCACGAGTCCCGCAGCGCGGTATCTTCAATTTCGACTGATTCTAAAGAGCAATGCCGCCGGAAAATCACCGGTGGTGCGGTCGGTGACCATTTCGCATCAGGAAATAAATGTTCGCCCGCAGATTGCATCCATTGTGGCCGCGCCGCTTCCGGGTAAACCGCATCGGTTGCGATTGGCATGGAAGGCCACCGACGCCAATGGGGATTCCCTGACATACAAACTTGAATACCGCCAGCAGGGTGTGCCGATTTGGATACAAATGGCCCGAAAATTGACCGAAACGCACTATATATGGAACACCCGGGACATTCCGGATGGTCGCTATCGTGTAAAACTGATTGCATCGGACCTGCCGGACAATTCGCCCCAGACCGCCCTGGCTGCGGCCCGTGAAACGCGCTATTTTCTCGTGGAAAACACTCCGCCGACACTTTCGCGGCTGAAAGCCACCTTGCTGGCCGGGGGGCGGGTTAAAATAAGCGGAATTGCCGCCGATACGCTTTCGCCAATTGTTTCGGTGTCATTCCGGGTGGATTCCGGCAAGAACTGGCGTGAAGCGACGGCTTCTGCTAGTATGTTCGATTCGCCTTTGGAGGCGTTCACCGCGCAGACGGAAAAACTTTCCGCAGGTGCGCACCGTATTTCCTTACGCGCTACCGACGCGAAGGGAAATCGTGTTTATCGGTCCGTTCTGGTGCGGGTGCATTGAACGGGTGCGCTTAATTGAGAAACAGGGGTAGAAGCCTGGTTTCATGGCGGATTGGACTGAAATTAAGTCGTAATCGGACGAAAATTGGAGCATCAACGTGCATTACCCTCATAAGGTCAGCAATCGCAAGCGGGTTCGCAAAATCGGCTTTCGTGCCCGAATGAAAACCCGCCATGGCCGGGCGATGTTGAATCGCAAGCGGCGGTTTGGCCGCAGCGTCAATTCGGTATAACGCCAGTAATGTTGCCGGTGACGAAGGAAGGCTACGCATCGAATTGCGGGCGTGTCTTGCCAGATTCGTATATCCGTGCTATGAATTTAGCCCATGGGAAGCATACGATCTCCCGCCTGCGCGGGGTGTGCCTCCTGAAAAGCCCATCGCAAGGAGCGGTATCGTGCGGAAACATTCGTACAGTCGGTCGCGGCGTGGTGTAACAGGAATTGCATCGGCGGCGCTGGTGGCGGGTCTGCTGGGAATTGTCGGCTGCGCCAGTCAACCGGCGAATCAGGAGCCTTCCCTTTATTCAAGTCTGGGCGGAAATGCGGGGATTACCACGGTGGTACACGCATTTATCATGAATGTCGGGAAGGATTCACGAATTAACAGCGCATTTGCGCATGCCAACCTTGCCGACCTGCAAAGCCAGCTTGTGGATCTGATCGGTCAGGATTCCGGCGGACCGGAAGTTTACACCGGACCGGACATGTATCAGGCCCATAAAGGCATGCACATTACGGTAGCCCAATGGAATGCGTTTATGGAAGATTTCGGCAAGACCTTAACGCAGGAAAAAGTGTCGGAACTTAACCAGTCGCGACTGCTGGGAATTCTTATGCCGATGAAATCTGAAATCGTCGGACATTAATTCCTTTTGTTATGAGAATCAAATATCAGAATTCAGCGGCGGCCGGAAAGGCCGCCGCTTTTTTTTAGGCCAGTCGTCTTGCTGATCGCCTCGGCGGGTCGCGCCATAGGCCAAACCGCGCACTGCGATTCCGGTTTTCTCCGGGGAAATGTCTGGCGGTGCCTGTGGGCCGGGAGTTTCCACCACCGGCAGTCGCGCTGCGTTCGAGGATCGGGTCGATTCCCCGCACCGGTTGAAAAAGTGATGCGGATTTATTGGGTGTGGCCGTTTTTGTCGGGAAGGTCGTGAGTGTTCTGTTGCGCCTGCATATGCAGGATTGATTGGCCTGCCAGGGTCATCAGGTGGGCGGACATGATGGCTGGTTCATTTGTCTGGCCAGACGCCCGACCCGCAGAGCTTGGCCGCGGTTCATAAATCGTATAGGATGCAAAGCGTATCAGTTGCGCTGATTCTTGCAGCGATTTGTGATTTAATCCGGGAGTCTGGTTGGATGCGGCATTGGCTGGCTTTGGCAATTATCGTGCTTGCTTTGAATATCGGCCATGCCGTGGCGGATGGCGTTAAAACGTCGCCGGCGGCGATCGGCTTAGCCGGCGCGCGGGCGGGCCGGTGGATCAATGGAACCAGCTCGTTAAGCAATTCGGGCAATAAGCCGCGGTTGGTACGCATGGCGATGCGCATCAAAGCCGAGCCGGGGCTGGAATTTCAGCGAACCGTGCTGGTGCCGGCGCATGCAGCGATACGCTACGGTTTTCCCTTGCTTTGTCCGCGCGATATTCAGAGGAAGGGATCTATTGCCATATCCAGTTGGCGGGTGGGAACCGAGCCGCGCAAAGTGCGGGCGGGCGATCTGTTTGTGGATTCATCGCGCATGCCAACGGCGGCCATTCTGGATGCCGCCGATCATGGTACGGCGTCGTTGGTTTCGGGCATGCGTACTTTAATCGGGTACAAACCGCGCATCAGCTACGCCGCGGCAACCCGCCTGCCGTTCTGGGCGGCCGGTTATGACGGCCTGTCGGCGATGGTGCTGTCACTTAAATCTCCAAGATTAACACCTTCGCAAATCTCGGCGATACAGCAATGGACGGCGGGCGGCGGAAATTTGTGGATTCAGGTGAATCGCACTCCGACGGAATTCTGCCGGGCACTGTTGAAATCCTCGTGGCGCGTGGTGGTGGCCGGCCGCGGGCGGGTGGCAACGTTACATATCACCGCCGCCGGGGTCAACCGCACGGTGCATCTGACACATTCGATCAGCCTCTGCTATCTGATGGTCCGCAAAATGAAGGTGCTGGAATGGGTGAACGGCTGGCCGGCGGTGGCGGTGTGCCACATGGGTAAGGGGCGGATTTTTGTTTGTGCAATGAATGGCCGCGGACTGCTTAAGGCCGATGGCAAGGCGGGTAGCGTGCTTTGGCCTGTGGCCAGGGAATTTTATAAGGCCGCTTCGCGGTTGTCGATGGCACCGGTAAGGGATATGGCGCAAGGGGCGATCGGCTATCACATTGAATCCCGGCGAACGGTTGGCATGGTTCTGATTGGCCTGTTAATTGTGCTGATGGGCGGGGCGATCTGGGCAAGGCGGCGGCATCACATGGAATGGATTGTGGCCATCCTGTTGGGTGGCGTGGTGTGCGCCGGTGCCCTGCTGTTTGTGCTGGGGCGAATGGAACGCGGCCGCGTGGGATTAACCAGTTCGGCTGCACAAGTTGCCCGGATAATTCCGGCGATGAACAAAATGGTGATCAGCGGGGTTAGCGCCAATTTCAGCCCCGGACAGATAACCAGCGGCCTGACCGTACAGCCGTCGGCATGGCTCGGTTCACCGCGGACGCTTGAGCAACAGAATCGACTGATTATTCAATGCGGTGGCAGCGGAGCGATGCGACTCCAAAATCTGCGGCTGGCATCGGGCGCACCGGTCCAGCTGCAATATCGGGCGGTGATGCCGGAAACATCACTTCGGCCCGTGTACGGGCATTTTGGTGCCGCGGGTCTGAAGATTAATGCCGCGCCGCTGGTATCCGCGGGGATGAAGGATATAAGTCTGGCCGCACCGATGGGGCTGCTGGCGGTGCGGAATGTGGCCGCAACCCGCCTGGTTTTTAAAGATGCGTCCATTCTGCCGCGCGGCCAGTATTTGGCGGCCGGCCTGCTGACGGGCACTCAAAAATCATTGGCCGCGGTGTACCGGTCCATAGTGCGGGGCGGAATTGAATCACCGGTTATTTTATGCCAGACCGGTGCCTGGGCCCCGCCGGTGAAACTTTCCGGGGAACCGATCCGCTATACGCGTACGGTGGTGGAGATGCCGGTGGGATTGCGTCCGCAACGGTCCGGCGGCAGGGTGCATATTCCCTGGCCGTTCCTGCCGTTTCACCTTGTCCGCGGTCCGCGGCAGCGCGCCGTGAGCACCGTGTATGAAGCGCAGCGTCACCGGTGGATTCAACATATATCGCGCGGGGCCCGCATTTATATCAATTTTCAATTACCCGCGAGTGAAAGGGATTTGCAACTAACCCAGGCCCGGCTGATGGTACGGCTTAGTGCGGCGGGCCGCCCGTTGACCATCCGAGTCCGCACCCGGAACGGCTGGGTACCGGCGGAACGGATGGCCTCGCCGGCCCAGCGGCTGACGGTGGTGCTGCACGGTCGGACCGCGCCGCAATGCGGCCCCAACGGCGGCGTGGATGTGGAACTGCGAATCGGGGGGGGCGATTCGCTGGCAAAATCGTGGGAAATGCAATCCGTGCGGCTGGCGGTGGATGGAACCGAGCCGTGACGCTCCGGCTTTTAATTCGCGAATAACATCAACATATGTTGTTACGTAGACAGGAACTATACATGAACAGTCAGACAGTCATTAAAACCGAAGCCCTGACCAAACGCTACGGAGATTTTACGGCTCTGGACAATCTTTCCATAGAACTGCAGGCGGGCGAGATTCTTGGTTTTATCGGCCCCAATGGTGCCGGAAAAACCACCACCATCAAAATTCTG
>JAJZEY010000385.1 GCA_021805585.1 Planctomycetota bacterium | reverse complement strand
GGTTCGCCATCCAGAATTCCGTCCATACCATAATTCCATGGCGGTCGCACTGGACGAAAAATTCCTCGCTGTTGCTTTCACCGGTCCAGTTGCGAATCATATTCAGATTAGCAATCTGGTGCATGCGAATCCAGGCGTTCATGCGATTAGCCGGCAGCTTTTTCATCGCGTCATCCAGGCCCCAATCGCCCCCGCGGACAAATATCGGCTCGCCGTTGCACAAAATAACCAGTTCCGGACGCTTTTCATAAGTGAAAGCGCGAACGCCGAAATCAATCGAAGCCTCATCGCTTACGCCACCATCCATCATAAATTTCAAATTCAACTGGTACAGATTCGGCTCGCCATAGCCATTGGGCCACCACAGCCGCGGTTGAGGCATAACCAGTTGTGGATACTCCTTAGCGTCCAGCGTTATGGTTCGCGCTTCGCCGGGGCCGAGCGTCACCTTTCGGCTAAATGAAATGCCCTCTATCGTACCATTTAACGTGCCGGTTTGGCCGATAGGACTGGAATTGGTGATATCCACTATTACCGTGAGAGTGGCATGGGTTGTTTCCGGCAGCGGCAATTCGGTCTTTACAAATGGATTGGCCAGCGTAACCGGACCGGTATTTTTAAAATATATCCGGTCCCATATTCCGGTACTTCGATCGCGGATGCCGCAAATCCAGTCCCAGCCGACGGTGCAGAAAAAAGTCGGGCCATCGCGCGTCGGTTGCCCACCGTTGATGCTGGCACTGACATTCCAAGATTTTTCATTAGGCAACCCGGGATGCGGCACCGGGTCTACCCGCACCGCCAGGGCATTTTCGGCCGCCGCTACCAGCTGATCGGTAATGTCAAATACGCCGCGGATAAACGCACCCGTCAACCGCCCCGTCGGCTTGCCATTCAGCCAGAAGGTAGCCCGGAAGTTCACACCGTCGGCGTGCAACCATATCCGTCTGCCGACCGGCACGGCATCCAGGGTAAACGTTTTGCGATACCACCAACTGTATTTGTTTAAGGCCTCTGGAATCCGCAGGTTGTTTAAACCGAAAAGCGGATCCGGGAATGTTTTCGCCGCCACCAGCGTGGTCAGTACCGTTCCGGGCACCACCGCCGCGTACCAGCGGCTTGAGTCAAAACCGACCCGGGAAATATCCGTACCCTCGGCGGCCGTGCCGCCGGGGCCAATCATGGCCAATTGCCACCCGTCGGCCAAATTTCCGCCGGTTACGGAAAAATGCGTGGCCGCCGGAACCGCTTGGGGCTTCGGCGGAGCGGTCCAGCCGCTGGCTGCCGGTCGGGGATGTTCGCAGTAACCAAGCACGGCAAAATGCCGAATTCCGACACCCCATTGCCGCCACGGCCGGGCCATGGAATCAAGCCGGACGAAGCGCGCATTGAAGGGCGTAAAATTTAGAATAAGGGTGCCGCCATTGCCCGAGGCGGTGTGAAATATTGTCCGCCAGTGTTTGCCATCAGCGGAAACCCGCACGTTGTAATGAACCGCATAGCCTGCAAGTTCATCATGCGCCGGCGTCCAGCGTGTTGGCTGTGGAACCGGATCGCCAAGTTCATGGACAAATTCGATTCGCACCGATTCAATCGTACAGTCCGCCTGCAAATCAACAATCAGATATTGCGGATCCGCCGCCGCACTTGCCCACCAGGAATGCGGGCTTCCATCCACCGCAAATGCGCCCTGATACGGCCCGTAAAATACTGACGAAACCGTAACCGGCCGATTCAACGCCAGGTCTTCGCGTTGCGGTCGTCCAACAGCCGGAGGGTCCGTCGCCACAGCCCCAACCACAATTACCGCCGAACCTAAGTGAATGAAATCCCGCCGGTTGACCGAATAGTCCATGCGATTGCCGCTCCGAATGAAAAAAACAACACCGCCGGATTTTGGACCGACGGCAAAGAACACGCATATTAACTTAACGAAGTTGCTGCGGCAAAATTTCCGGAATCCACCCAAATCGTCTAAGCGCGTTCTGGTTCCTCCGGTTCAAGCTCCGGTAATTCTTGAAACAAAGGTGGAAAGGATACATGCGCCGGTACTGTTCCAGAAACGCCACAATTGTGGTCGGCTGGGGCCCGGTGCGGTGTTCCAAAGGCGGAAACGCGCTATTTCAGATCGTGAAGTTCGATAAGGGGCGGTTTGCGATCGCTGGTTTGCGGAACCTGGGCGGCGACCGCAATGCTGACGGAAATCAGCACAATAATCACCATCAAAATAGCCATCATTTCCATAAGGGCAAATCCGCGGCGAATTCTGTAATTCATGGGCTGCGATCTTCCGCCCCAACTCATCGGTGGCCTCCGCGGCTCGGCCATTTTATAGCCAAATCCCGTTCATATGTTCGCCCGTTCCCCGGCTTTCCGTTACATTGCGGTCCGCCCGCAGCCAGCCGACGAGCACCCACCTTTCTTGTATTGGACGATTCAGCCCGCAACCGCGTAGAATAACAGGCGTTATAAACCACACAGGGCGGCGCAACTTCGCCGCGCGTGTGACTTGAAGAAGATGGAGCCGCTCCGATTTGCCGCTCCTGGTTTCCCCAGGCTGGCGGCTGGGCATCTTACCCGAGTTCGTAGCCCCGGGTGGGCCGGACGCCCGCACCCGAATGTGCCCTCCGCTACACAACGGCACAAGGAACCGGACCTGCAACCGGTTTACGGGCTGCGGCAGCAGGCGTGTTGGCGGACGCGGTCTGATGCCGCCTTGAATTGGAGAACCATTTTTTGCCATTTCGTTGTGCATCCATGCAAACCTCCCGCCGCGGCTTCCTGAGCTATCGGTTGCTTTTAATCGGCCTTTTGGCTATTTTTCTGCCCATTTTACCGACCGGCTGTCAGAAAAAGTTGGCGACACATACCGCCGCTCCACCGGTGCCGGTGCGGGTTACGCTGGTTTCCACCCGTCCGATTCCGGTGGAATTATCCAATATTGGCACGGTGCAGCCGGTGGCCAGTGTCACATTGCAGTCCCAGTTGAACGGTCGTCTGGCAGCGGTTCTGGTGAAGCCGGGACAGAATGTGAAAAAGGGAGAAATACTTTTTAAGCTGGATGCCGCCCCTTTTCAGGCAGCTCTCTTACAGGCACAGGCGACTTTGTTAAAGGACCAGGCCAGCGCCAACAATAACAGCGTGATAGCCGATCAGGAACGGCAGATGCTTAAACTAAAGGCCGCTTCTCCCACGGAATATCTGACCGCAAAATATACCGCCCAGGCTGCCGCCGCACAGGTTCAGGCGGACGAAGCGCTGATTCAAACCGCAAAAATAAACCTGGCCTATTGCACCATCCGCTCCCCTATGGATGGCCGAGCCGGCAACCTGCTGGCGTTTACCGGACAAACCGTCCAAGCCGCCGCCACCAACCTGCTGGTCATTAATCAGATGCGGCCGATCTATGTGGCATTTTCTCTTCCGCAAAGCAATCTGAATGAAATTCTTGGTGCGCGAAAATTCGATTCGCGGCTCCCAATTTTCGTGCAAGCCCGTGGTCAGACTCGGCCACCTACGCGCGGTTATTTAAGTTTTGTGGACAATGCGGTGGATGCCGTCACCGGTTCAATTCAATTAATGGGAACGTTTGCCAACCGGAACAATATGCTTTGGCCGGGCGAATATGTGAACGCGACGCTGCGGGTGGGCCTGGAAAAAGCGGCAATTGTGGTGCCAACCAGCGCCGTACAGGTCGGCCAAAATGGCTCCTATGTTTTTATTGTCGGAAAGAATAATGTCGCCCGAATGCAGGCGGTTACCGAAGCTTTTTCTTATAATAATCTGGCGGTCATTTCCCGGGGGTTAACGGTTGGCCAGACGGTCATCACCGATGGTCAGATAAGTGTTGTTCCCGGCAAATCGGTGAACATTGTAAAAAAAGGCCTCATAGCCCCCGCGGCAAGCGGCGGCGGCACACGCGGCAACGAAGGCCAAGGTTAACCCATGAACATATCTGCGATATTCATACGCCGCCCGGTAGCCACCACGCTGCTCATGGTGACCCTGGTTATTTTCGGACTTATGGCCTACGTTCAGTTGCCGGTCAGCGACCTGCCCGACGTGGCGCGGCCGACGATTCAGGTAAGTGCGTCCCTGCCCGGTGCCAATCCGGAAACCATGGAATCTTCGGTGGCTACACCGCTTGAAAAGCAATTTACACAGATTGCCGGCCTGGAATCCATGACGAGTCAAAGCTCGCAGGGCGGCACCTCTATTACGCTGAATTTTGCGCTGAGCCGGAATATTAACAACTGCGCCCTGGATGTGCAGGCGGCCATTTCGCGGGCGGGTGGCCAGTTGCCGCACAATATGCCCAATCCGCCTACATTTCAGAAGGTGAATCCGGCGGCACAGGCCATCCTGCTTCTGGCGCTTACCTCCAAAACAATGCCCATGTACAAGCTGGACGACTATGCCGAAAACCTGCTGGGAGATTCCATCTCGGAAGTCAATGGCGTGGCCCAGGTGAACGTATTCGGTGCCCAGACTTACGCCGTCAGAATTCAAGTCAATCCGCAGGCGCTGGCGGAACGCGGTATTGGGGTCAACCAGCTTGTGAGTACCATTCAGGCGGCCAACGTCAACCAGCCGACGGGCACGCTTTGGGGCACCCACAAAACGTATCAGGTTTATTCAAACGGTCAGTTGACCGACGCGGCTGCATATCGGCCGCTGATTGTTCAAACCAACAAGGCCACCGGCGCGGTGGTTCGGCTGGACCAGGTGGCGCACGTGATAAACAGCGTCGCCAATAACAAAACGCGTGCCTGGTATTACACCAATGGAAAATTCAGCCGCGCGATTATTCTGGCCATTTCCAAACAGCCCGGTGCCAATACCATTCAAGTGGTCAATGATATAAAGGCGATTATTCCACAATTGCAGTCCAGCATACCCCCCACCGTTGTGCTCACAACCATGTATGACAAATCATTGGATATCCGCCAGGGAGTTTACGATGTTAAACTTACGTTGGGGTTGGCCCTGGTGCTGGTGACACTGGTCATCTTCTGCTTTTTAAGAACACTGCGTGCCACGCTTATTCCGTTTCTGGCCATGCCGCTGGCTATCATAGGCACGTTTGGAGTGATGTATGAACTCCATTTTACTATAGATTATTTTTCGCTTCTGGCCCTAACGCTGGCGGTGGGATTTATTGTGGATGACGCCGTGGTCATGCTGGAAAATTCTTACCGGCATATCGAAATGGGCGAAGATCCCATGACCGCAACACTTAACGCCTCCCGCGAAATAGGCTTTACCATTATTTCCATGACTCTTTCGCTGGTGGCGGTTTTTATACCGATCATCTTTTTGGGCGGCATTATCGGCCGGCTGCTTAACGAATTCGCCCTGACGCTGGCCACCGCCATTCTGATGTCCGGTGGCATTTCCCTTACCCTCACGCCCATGCTTTGCAGCCGAATGCTTAAGGACCCGCGTGGCCGCCGGCACAATTTTTTCTACCGCGCCATGGAAGCGTTTTTTGATTCCTCACGTCTGATCTACCTCTGGATGCTGCGCGGCATCCTTAAAGTCGGCCCCATCGTCCTGATTGGCTCCGCTCTTACCCTCTGGCTGACACTGCATCTGCTGGCGGTTATTCCGGAAGGCTTTATTCCCGCCGGCGACAGTGGACATGTGATGGTCGCCACACAAGGTGCCCAAAGCATTTCTTTTGATTCCCTGGTGCGACACCAGAAAGCCATGGCTTCTCTGGTGGGAAATGATCCCAATGTGGATAATTTCATGTCATTGGCCGGCGGCGGACGTTTTGGCGGCAGCAACGGCGGCATGATGTTTTTTCACCTGAAACCCGCCGGCGACCGCCCCCTTACCACCGATCAGTTCATCAGCAGCCTGCGACCGAAACTTAATCGCGTCGTCGGCTTGCGGGCTTATATGCAAAACCTTCCGCCGATTACCATTGACAGTCAGAATACCAAGGCGCAATATCAGTTCACGCTGCTTTCGCCGGACA
Organism: Planctomycetota bacterium; assembly: GCA_021805585.1. Next base: position 1,614 of record JAJZEY010000385.1, on the reverse strand, counting down.
CGACCGCCTTATTCAAATACGCCCCCATACTTACGGAAAAACTCTCCACCTTGCCCGGGCTGCGTGAGGTGAACAATGACCTGCTGATCAAGACGCCGCAGATCAACATTGTTCCAGATGAAAACCGCGCCCAGATTCTGGGGGTCTCCAATCAGGCAATTCAAGATGCGCTTGGGCTAAGTTACGGCGCACAGCAGATCAGCACTATTTACGATCCGCAGGCACAATATGAAGTTATTCTGGAGGCCGAGCCGAAATATCAGCGCAATCCGGCGGATCTTTCACTGTTGTATGTGACGTCAAACACCGGAAAGCTGGTACCGCTGAATGCAATCACCAAGGTCACCAAAGGCCTGGGACCGATGATAATCAATCAGACCGGTATTCTGCCTTCCGTCACTATTTCCTTTAATGTGGCTACAAATTATTCACTAAGCCGGGCGGTGAGTGAAATTAAGGCCGCGGCCAAGGCCACATTGCCGCCGCAGATTATCACGCATTTTCAGGGTGAAGCTCAAATATTTCAGCAGGCGGTCATTAACATGGGGCTGCTGCTGCTTGTGGCCGTGGTCGTGATTTATCTTGTCCTGGGCATTTTGTATGAAAGTTTCATTCATCCGATCACCATTCTGACCGCGCTTCCGTTCGCGGGCCTTGGGGCACTGTTGACGCTGATGATTTTCGGAAAAATTCTTGATTTGTATGCGTTTGTCGGCGTGATTATGCTGATCGGTCTGGTAAAAAAGAACGGCATTATGATGGTCGATTTCGCGATTGACGCCCAGCGGCATCGCGGCCTGCCGCCCGCCGAGGCAATTTACCAGGCCTGCTCCATCCGGTTCCGCCCTATTATGATGACAACCATGGCCGCCCTGCTCGGCACGTTGCCGATTGCTCTGGGAACCGGAGCAGACGCCGACACCCGCCGGCCACTGGGTCTGGCCGTGATTGGCGGATTGGTGTTTTCCCAGTTTCTGACATTGTTCGTCACACCCGTATTTTATATTTATATGGATAAAATCCGAACCGCCTGCGGCGGAATTGATTACGCCCGGCCAGCCGCCGTTGCACACACGCCAATGCAACCCGGTGCCGCCCGCCTGGAAGTTTAAGCTACCGCATACACATATCCGCATGGAAAGACCACATGATGACACCCAGCAAACTCGCCGGATATATTGACCATACGCTGCTTAAGCCCGAAGCGACGGAGGCACAAATCAGGCGACTCACCGTCCAGGCGATGGAACACCATTTTGCGGCGGTATGCGTGAACCCGCGGTGGATCGGGCTGGTTAGAACACTTCTGGATACCGTCGGCGACGTGGGACAGTCCGGGCATCGGCCCGTGGCCTGCGGCTGCGTCGGATTTCCGCTGGGCACCACATTTTCACATATCAAAGCGGCCGAGGCAGCCGCCTGCGCGCAGGCCGGGGCCGATGAGGTGGATATGGTGGCGTTCCTGCCGGCTATACTGGCGGGAAATCTCGCCGAAGCGCAAGATGATATCGCTGGCGTGGCTGCCGCGGCCCGCAGGGTAAACCCAACAATAGTCGTGAAAGTAATTCTGGAGACGGCGGTTCTGACGGAACCACAGATTCAATTCGGCTGCCG
>JAJZEY010000341.1 GCA_021805585.1 Planctomycetota bacterium | reverse complement strand
TTGATCCAATTATTTTATCGGACGGATTGTGTGTAACCCTCAAATTTTATCCCGAACTTTTCTGTGGAAATCTATTTGCGTTTCTTCTTGGGGGGGGGGGTACAATCTTTCAATAGTCAGGCCCATTATGGGCTTGACAAGCCGAAAAAGACCGTGAACGGTTACGATTCGCTGGAGCTGGGCAACGGCCAACATGACGGCCTGACCCCGGCCGAGCGTCAATCGACCATGACTTTGTGGTGCATCAGTTGTGCACCGCTTTATTTTGGCACTAATTTGACGCATTTAGATGCCACTGATTTTAAGATCATGACCAACCGCGCCGCAATTGCCGTTGATCAGGCAGGCCGACCCGCCACACCCTTTACTCTTGCCACCCAGCAGATGGTTTGGCGCACAACCAACGCCGATGGAACTTATACTGTGGCATTTTTTAATGTGGGACCCAAGGCAGCCAGGGCGAGCATTCTCTGGCGGCAGCTTGGGTTTGATGGTGCCGCCACGGTAAGAGATTTATGGCGGCACAAGACCTTGGGTAACTTTGCCCATGGGTTTGGTGCTCTGTTGCAGTCGCACGCATGCCGCCTGCTGAATGTAAAGCCGGTGCGGTAACGGGTGGCCGCCTGTTGGATTGGTCGAAATATTTACCCCAGGGCATATCTGGGGTGATCCCAAAATATTATGGCATCTGCGAAACGCTCGCGGCGGGATGCGGACTCCAGTCGGCAGCCCAATTGAGGTTCCACAGCTGTTTGACTTCCACATGCTCCACATGGCCATCCCAGAATGCCATATTAATCCCATTGCCATGCCGCGTCAGGCACCAGCGCTGCATATCTCCGCCACTCGACGGCACCTGATAACCCCAATTGGTCGCCCCCGTCACGTAACCAAGCACCGGAGGATTATCATTCTCCTTCGGGCCTCCATCTACCCAAATACTATCGCCAAAGGCTGGCACAGTGTTGTTGGGTCCTGAAGGCCCGTGCCAGTAGGCGGCTGGAGGATTGCTGCTCGGCGCGACAAAATAATCGTAGTTCTGCGTGCCGGTCGTGCCCCCCGGACCATACAACCACGCATTAAAGCCATAGCTGCTCTGGAAGTATTTAAACTGGTACTGACCATAACCATTCCACCACCAATTTCGCGCCACGCCGCCAACAAATGCGTAGCCGTTGGCGTTAATTTCAGTTTCCGACAACACTGGCACGGACGGACAAATTAAAACCGATTCAAGTTTTTGAAAGTCAATCTGGTTGGAACTGTACTGACTGGATTGTTTCTGCGACTCCACAATATAGGGGCCTAAAGGTATTACCCAGGTATTAAACAAGCCGCTGCTGGTGTTGTATACATACGGAAACACTTTGCCGGAATAGGAGGCTTGATAATCCACCAGCGCCATGGCTATCTGGCGCTGATTGTTCATACAAACGACCGAATTGGCATCTGCCCGCGCCCGGGCCAGCACGGGCAACAGCAAAGCCAACAGCAGGGCGATGATAAAAATCACCACCAGTAATTCCACTATCGTAAATGCCTGGCACTTCATGGCGGTCTCCTTACAGATAACGGAATTATTTGGCCGACACATCATTATGGGTGTGTGTCCAAAGACCGTGTAAACGTCGAATAGCTCGCGGACCTCGCCGATTAATGAACAAGTACTTAACCTATATTATTTTATTATAAAATCGGGTCTGTCAAGGTGGCCACCGAACGCGCTGTTACCAGGCCGCACGCCAGAGCGGTCACTTGAGCCTCTTGAGCCTCTTGAGCGTCTTAAAATAATGCCACAAGCATACCCCCCGGATTTGCAGATATGACAAGGCACCGGCGTATAATCTCGTGAATTATTTTAAGAAGGAAAACCAGTTATTTGCAACCCGTAAATGCTGATGGTAAAGTACTTGTCTAGAATGGGTCTCAGGCCTCTTTTTTCTGGCGGATTGCTATAGGTTCTGCGGCCATGATATTATCGCCCGCGGTCTTGGCTGCAAAAGGATGTACGCAGCTCTTTTTAGAGCCGAGCCATAGATTTGAGCCGGGCGGAGAATGACCGTTTTTCAGTGTCAACCAATAAAGGAGTCCAAGATGACCCGACGTATTTTTTTGGCATGCCTGCGGCCCATCTGCGGCCTTGCCTTATTGGGTTTAATCTATATGGCATTGCCGACCGGGCTGGCGCAAGCAGCGTCCGTACGAAAGGTCATTCCCGTCTGGCCGAAGCTCAATGTGCCCAAGAAATGGCGGAACGCCAACAACAATGAATGGCCCACTTTGACCGTCATGCTGGCCCCCCATCCAAACGGTACTGCGGTGGTGATCTGTCCCGGCGGGGCGTATGCCTATGAGGTCATGGGCGGCGAGGGTTATGCACCGGGACAATGGATGAACTCCCTGGGCGTGAGCGCCTTTGTGCTTAAGTACCGGTTGCCCTTAAGGCGATTGCCCAAGAATGGCGTCCCGCTTCCCTTGCAGGACGTACGCCGCGCTGTGCAGATTTTGCGAGCCAATGCACAGAAATGGAAAATTAATCCCCATCGGATAGGCGTGATGGGCTTCTCGGCCGGTGGGCATCTGGCCGCCCTGGCCGGCACGCACTTTCTGCCCGGTAATCCCCGCGCACCGGATCCGCTTAACCACCTGAGCACCCGGCCGGACTTTTTGGTGCTGTGCTATCCGGTGATTTCCATGATCCCCGGACTTACGCATCCGCAGTCGCATTATGAACTGCTCGGTCACAAAGCTACACTCGGTTTGGATCGGTATTATTCCAATGAACTGACGGTCTGCAAGCTCACGCCGCCGACGTTTATCTGCTGCGCTGCGGATGATAACGTGGTCAACCCGCTCAACAGCATTGATTTTTATAAGGCACTTAAAGCGGTGCATGTTCCGGTTAAGTTTGTTGAATTCAAACACGGGCAACATGGATTCAGCATGGGACGCGGCGGGACCGATTCCGTGCAATGGCCCGCCGACTGCAAAGCATGGCTGGAGAAAATGAAATTTCTGCCGCCGACAGCTAAGGTTAGGAAATAGCGCAGGCATCCTCCCGACGCACGCAGTTGAACAAAGCGTGCCGGCAGTCGCGCACCACTGCGCAGCGGACCGACGGTATTGCATGCGCTGAAATCCCGGCGTTACGGCCTGTGGCGGGAGCGGTGGCGCGCCGAAGGCTTTTGGCCGGGCACGCTGCGATCTGCTGCAATATCCCTTCATCAGGTTCTATTGCTCGCGGGAAAGCATTTACTGCCAGAAGTTCAATTGGTTTGAGGCCGGGTAGGTGTAACGGCATTGAAGATGGGTAAAACCGACCCATGAAACCGAGCCATCATTGTAAAGAACATTGCCGCCATCGGGTGCGCCGATGGAACTTGTGACATGATTAGACCAAGGTGTAACGATTCCACCTGCCACGTGAGCGCCACCGTTGGAGAGATTGGAATTGAAGAACCAACTGTTCCCCTGGCTTACCATAGCATCTGCGGCGACAATAGTCCCCGGATTGCTGATAGGCGACTGCGCAAAAGGATGCATCGGCTCAAGATAGTTGTTTTTATAAACCACCTGCGTTGTCGGATTTATCAGGTTACCTGTTGTGGCAACCAGGGTGACGCCACCGGATCCGTTGAAATCGAAAGCACCCTCTTGTCGGCCCACGTAATAGCAATAACTGATACGGACTCCGGAGTAATCTAAAGATCCGACGGGTGTGCTATACAGCGTGGAGACCTCCGCTCGGTTGCCAAAAAGACCGGATTCCGGGCAATAATACACTGCGGGGTTGGGCAAAAGGCCCGTATTGTATAAGATGGCCGGTCCCCACGGATTTCCAAATGCAACGTTTTTTGGCGGGCTATTGTACCCAAGGCCGCCAATTGGCCACTCGCCAATATCGATCGGTGGGTATGAACCCTTGTATTGGATCGCGTAAAGCCTGTTCGCCTGGCCAATAGATCGCAGGTTAGAAGCGCAAACAACTCGATCTGTGCTCAGTCTCGCTTGCTTTAGCGCGGGCACCAATAATGCGATCAGAATCACGATGACAGCGATAACCGTCAAAAGCTCTACGACCGTAAATCCGGATATGCGCAATTTTCTATTTGGTATCGGAACGTGTCTGGAGCATTTCATGGCGACATCCTTTCAGGTGACAGATATATTCGGCCGACACATACACATGCGTGCGACTCCACAAACTGTGCAAGCATTGTAGACCTCGCGGAGTGTTGAACAAGTACTTAACCTATTATTCATTTCGAACGCAGGCTTGTCAAGGGGGCAGCCGATTTTTCTGGCAATGGGTAAAATAGCTGATGAGCGGCCCAATGAACGCTTTCAATTGCAATTTAATGGATAGGCAAATCAGAAGCGCAGCGACTCAAGGGCTTGGGTATGCGAAGGAAGCTAACCAGCGTCGGCGGCATGCTGGCTTGGGATGCCCTGCATCAGATTGATCTATGGCAGGCCCGATGAAAATTGAAGTTTAAATCCGCCGCCTGAAAATTTGGCAGACCCGTTGTCAAGTGGCTCCCCAAAACAGGCAAGGCCTCAGACCGTTGGGCGGAGCTTGTGTATCATCACAATTTTCCACATGGAAAAGAGTATTTGATTTACTATACAATTTCTATCGCGGCCCCTGTGCCGCACCTATGCTGGTTCCGTGCCTCAGATCTCGGCCAAAATAATCGCGTCCGCCATTATCAGGTACCCCAAGCCCCCGATCTATAAGCGGGGAATCCTGGCGTAAGCGAAAATCTTCTCTTCTGATATTAACAAACCCAGGATTCACTTTCAGATTGGCTTTAGCCGACGGCGGAGATCCCTGCCAATGACCGAAATAATCGTTGTGGACAAACTGCCCGGCCGCCACGCTGCCATTCGTCCTGAAAATTCCCTTTCCGACTGCATAAAATATATTGTTTTTAAAATACGGGGCACCGGTGTAAATGACACCGATGCCGCGACTGACAAAAAAATCATTGTTGTAAATGAGATTGTTTTGCTGAGCCTGGCATTGGAGGTACAGCAAATGCTCGCTTCCCGGCAAGGCATTTCTGATGGCGGCTGGAAGATTGCGAGCATACAGCGGCGGAACATCGTTGACGCTGATGTTGTAGCGCACAATGTTGTCCTTCGCGCTGCCCATGATCAGTAACAATCCACCCCAGTTGCCTTGGCTGAAGTTATATTGCAAAATGCAGTGGCGGCATCCGAAGTCAAAATCAAACGCTTCGGCGTCTCCATTGCCGGGCTGGGGGCGGGTGTCAAAGACCTTGTTAAATTGCATAATTGATCGCGAACAGCTGTGCAGCCAGACCGCCGCCGAATACTGGTTTCCACGTTGGCCAGATTTCGTCCGCAGGCAGCTGTCATGAACAGTGTTATACGCGACCATGGCTCCTACGCTGCCCAGCACCAGAATAGCGTCCCCGCCCAGGTTGCTTAAATGATTGTGGGATACCAACACGTCCCGGCTGGGCAGCAAACCGCCGGTTAAGTGTTGGGAATTCGCCATATTGTAAAAGTAGCTGCTATTGGCGGGCGTCCAGACCACGATGCCGCAACGGTCGACATCGGCGATGGTGTTGTGGCTTATTTTTACATCACGGTAGGTTGAAAACGGGGCATTGCGCGATATCCATCCGTTAAGTCCGACAAATATGCCGCCGCTGTTATAGTGGGAAACGCCGCCGATGATATGACGTATCAGGCAATGTGAAATGACAATATGGTGGAGTATATGGTGGCAAGTTGAATTCACCAGAAGGCCTACCCTTGGTCCTTTGCGGGATTTGGTTGCGGCGGTGCTGGTCATGCACAAATGCCGAATTTCCCAGTACCCTTCGTTGATGAGACTGACCGCCGCACCCGTCGCCTGGCCCATGTTAATTTCAGGAAGCGGTCCTGTGCCATAAGAATCTACCCGGATAGGCATTCCGGCCGCGCCCTGTCCCCGTAAGTTCAGTTGCCCATGCCAGATGTCGCCGGCGCGAAACAAGATACGATCTCCCGGCTTAAATATCTGCCGGTTAACTCGGGCCAGGGTTCGCCACGGAGCGTTTCGACGGGTACCGGAATTGGCATTGCGACCGGTATTGGCGTTGACATAATAGGTTTTAGAAAGGGAGGCCGCCGGTCCGGTTATGGGGGCCGGGGCGCCAGCCGCCGGTGCACAGTGGCTGGCGGTTATCAGCATCATCGCGGCTGCAATGCATGCCGCGATTGGGAGGCTTGGCGAATGTAACCCATGAAACGGTTTGAACATTTACGTGCTCCTTGCAAAGGTATTCTTTACATGCCGCACATTTCATAACGGCATGTTCTGTAGTTCTGCGCGGTTGCCGGCGCGGGTAAAAACCCCGGCTAGGCAGGGGTCGGTCACAACCGGAGAGTCTTTAACCGCTTGTACGCGGCGCCAAACGCGATAAAAAAAACGCAAAATTCTGACGCTGCCACCATTAACGTACCTGATGGCCTGCCTATTTTCTTAATGGCTCCCTGCCCGCAGCGAAGACTTGCAATTCCGCAACCGCCATAAAGCCCGTTTGCGTGTGTTGCGGTTAAGTATTTAACCATGAGCTTGATTGTAGCTTCAAATCTAAGCTCGTCAATACGCAAATTACGGTATGCTATTTATGTTTCAAAACGCGATTTGCTGGTGCCTGATCCGTTCTGTCCATCCTTCAAACCAGGCCTTTCACTGCGGCGGGGAATAGAAGAATCTCCAGGCGTCGCAAAAGATTTAAGCTCCGCGTAACCAAACCATTCCGCCAACCGCAAAGCCCAGCGTCGCCAGAAGGGACGGGCGCGCTTGGAACGCACGGTCATGGCGCTGCTGCCAATGGAAAAGGCACAAATCACCCGGAGAAAAAAAACAGCCTGGGCCTTCAAGCGGGCCCAGGCTGTGGGATTCTTTGTTAATCAAAATAAAACGGTGGCTTATTTTAAGCCTTCCGGCGCTTCATCCCTAGCAGGGCTAAGCCGCCGAGCCCAACCAACCCGATGGTCGCGGGCTCTGGCACGGCGGTGACCGGTGTAAGCGAGGCGTCAAAGACGGCGTTGGGGTAAGTGGAAGATGTGGTTATCAGCTGGTTGGGGGTTGAGCTCGGCCTGATCATCGCCAACTCGCCTTTGGTATAATTATTTTGCGGGTCCACTCCCAAGCCGGAATAGGAACCGCTTGTGGAAATAGAGTAGCCGTAGACCGCGTTGGAATTTAACACAAGGGGGGTGCTCAAACTAATTTTAAGGTAGTCGCCGCTGGCGGCGTTGAAGCTTGAGCCTAATACGGCGGTGGTATACGCAGCCAATTGCGTGGAAGTTGAGGTAGAGGTGTCGATGCTATAAATATCAAGATAGGCGGTGGCACTTGAACTAAATGCGCCATCTTCTGAAACGTCCAGCACCGTAATGCTGCCGAGATTGTAACCAGTGGCATTCGTTCCGGTGGTGAATGTCTCGCCGGGCTGGGGAGTGTTATTGGTATAGTAGTTGATTGGGTTGGCCGATACGGCTTTTGCGACATCTGGGCCACCGGTGGTAGCAGTAAGGTCGTACTGGTCAGCGCCTCCGGGCGTTGGAACCGCAGTCCCGAGAT
>JAJZEY010000451.1 GCA_021805585.1 Planctomycetota bacterium | reverse complement strand
CCGGAAAAAGTACTCGCCCATCCGGTTACACTCGCCCAGATCAAAGCCGACGACCGTTTTGCCGGTTGGGATCTTTTGCGAATCGGGAGATTATCCGTCATGGCGGTTGCCCCCGACCATTGGCAGCGAATTTTGCGCCTTTCCGCGGGCACGAACTGACCATCCGTATACGGGCCTGGTGACCTGTTCGCATAATAATTGTGGCAGTCGAAAAGCGACGCATCGGAAATTATCCGCCTGCACCTTTTTTCCCAAATAAAATCGGGTATAGTGTAGGCAGGTCAGGAAGACCCCGCACGGGTCCGCCGCCGTCACAATCCGGCCGACCAAAGTTTCCAGCCGGAACGTCGGCCAACCGGTGGCGGCATGATTTGTTTAACCGACCGGCAGGATGCCACGCAATGGCGAAAAGATCGGAACCTGTTCAATGGCCATCGCGTATCAGTTGGCCAAAATCTCCGCTGGCAATGCTTGACTCTCCCACTGCGGCGCGAATCAAACAGGCCGGCCGGGGAATTTCCATTTCACTGCGGCCTATTTCGCTTAATCTCGATGAGCTGCTTTTACTTATCTGCCTGACTTTGCTCGGTTTTGGCATGTTGATGGTGCAAAGCGCCAACGCCCGAATCTCTTCCGGCAAGGGGAACTTTTTTCGCGAATTCTTTATCAGCGCGCCGGCCCTGCATGCGGTGCTCGCCGCGGCGTTCATGATTTTTATATGGCGCATGGACTACCGCCGGTTAATCGGCAAAACGCTCTGGAGGTCCGCCCCTGTATGGCTGATGGCACTCTCCCTGGTTTTTCTGGCGCTGGTGCTTACACGATTCGGTGCCAGCATTAACGGTGCCAAACGCTGGCTTATGATTCGTATTGGATCGCATTGGGTCGGTTTTGAACCCTCCGAAATCGCCAAATGGGCCTTGGTGGTCTTTGTGGCGGTTTATGCGGCTCACCAGCAGGACAAAATCAGGCAATTTTTTCGTGGCTTTGTTCCACTTATAGCAGTCATCGGTTTAACCAGTCTGCTGATTCTTCGCGAAGACTTCGGTACCACAGTTTTAGTTGCCGGGGTCTGCGGCGTGCTTATGCTGATGGCTGGTTGCCGCTGGCGACATCTGGCTATTCTTCTACCCCCGGCGGCCGCGGTGCTTTATTTTGCCATCCTCAAAAGCCCTTACCGCGTGGAACGGCTGCTTATATTTCTTCACCCCCACATGGACCCGCGCGGTGCCGGTTATAACCCTATCCAGTCCTTGCTTTCTTTCGCCAGCGGCGGTTTTTGGGGCCGTGGCCTGGGCAATGGTATTCAAAAAATGGGCTATTTGCCGGAAGATTCCACCGATTTTATCTTCAGCCTGGTTGCCGAAGAACTCGGATTTTTCGGCTGTATGATCATTGTGCTGCTGTTCACCAGCCTGACCATCGCCGGGTGGCGCATCGGCCAGCGCTGTGAAAATCTGTTTGGCAAAATGGTCGCCTTCGGCTGCACCGCCACCATCGCCCTGCAGGCGGCAATGAACATTGCCGTTGTCACTGTTACCGTTCCCACCAAAGGTATCGCACTGCCGCTGGTTTCATCCGGCGGCACCGGCTGGATTATGACCGCCGGGGCCATCGGCCTGCTTATGAGTATCGACCGTGTGACCCGCCTGGAAGATGGCGGCAAGAGGCACGAATCATCGGCGGCCTCGCAGGAACTTGCATCGGCACTGAAAAATTCCGCCGCCGGCGGCGCTCCGCCTGCCGCCGCGCCGTAAGGTTAACGAACAGACCGCGAAACCAGATTCGCGGCCGCACCCATTTGCATGGATTATAGTTGTGACTGAACCGATTCATAACCCGCCCACCCCCATATTGGATGGTAATTTTTCATTTGTCTTCGCCGGCGGCGGCACCGGCGGCCATCTGTATCCGGGCCTGGCGGTGGCCGGGGCATTGGAACAGCGGCTCGGCCGAACTCCCGACATCATTTGGGCCGCCACGCCACGTGCGGTGGATCGGCGACTGCTGATGCGATTTGGCGAAAAATACATCGCCCAAATGGTTCAACCGATGAAGCGGAATCCGTTGCGCTGGCCCGGCTTTTACATTGCCTGGCGAAGTTTCTGTCGCTACTGGCAAAATTATTTTATCCATCGGCCCCCCAGCGCCGTGCTGGCACTTGGCGGATATGCCGCCGGGCCAGCCGCGTATGTGGCCCATCGCATGGGAATTCCGGTGGCCCTGCTGAATCCGGATGCTTTGCCGGGTCTGGCCAACCGTTTTTTGATGGCCCATGTGGACCGCATTTTCGCCCAATGGCCGATGGCCGATTCCCAAAGCCGCAAATTTCAAGCCCTTATTCATGTTTCCGGCTGCCCCATTCGCTTCGGGCTGGTCGGCCTTGGGCGCGCCGAAGGTATCCGGCGATTAGGTCTTGACCCGGCCCGGCGCACGCTGGTGGTAACCGGTGCCTCGCTGGGTGCCCGCACCATTAACGATGCGATGGTCGAATTGCGGCACGACCGCGAATTCCTTGAACTTCTGAACCGGCCCCATGGCGAGTTTACCGGCTGGCAGGTTCTGCTTTTGACGGGAATGGCACAGGCGGCCACTATTCAATCCGCTATGGTCGCAACCTGGGATGGCTTACCGGCAAAAGACGCCGATTCGCATCATTGGCACCTGCTGGATTACGCCGACGACATGGCCGCGGTTTGGGCGGTCGGCGACCTGGTGATCGCCCGTGCGGGTGCCGGAACCTGTGCGGAACTTACCGCCTGCGGCCTGCCGTCCATCCTTTTGCCTTACCCCCACCACCGCGATCAACATCAGCGGGCGAATGCCCGTAACCTTGAACGGGCCGGCGCTGCAATATTGCTGACCGACCAATTGAAAGCTCGGAAAAACGCCGTCGCAATTAAGGAAGTTTTTTCCGCCCTTTTGATGGATGGGCCGCGACTGCGTACCATGGCGGAAAATGCACAGCGAATCGGCAAACCCGATGCGGCAGGCCAAGTTGCAGATTGGCTTATCGAACAGGGTATAAAAAGACCGATAAATAACTCAAGCCGGGTTGTGCAAACCGGCGTGTCCCCGGTCGGGACATAGATGTTTTTTCAAGTTGGCATGAAAGCCGGAATATGACAACCGTAATGGGCCGCAAAACGATACCGATGAACACGATTCCTGATTTGAAGGCACCCCCTGAAGCCACGACGTTGGAACAAGCCTACGGCGGGCGACGGGTGCATTTTGTGGGAATTGGGGGAACCGGAATCAGTGGCCTGGCCCACATGCTGCATGGCGCGGGGGCTTTGGTCACTGGAACGGACATGGAAGCATCCGATACCACCTGCAAACTCCGGGAAATCGGCGTCACAATCAGCCATGATCAAAGCAGTACAGGTCTCCCGCCGAATACGGAAATCGTCGTTTTTTCCGCAGCGATCCGCGAAAATCAGCCGGAACTGGTGGAAGCCCGTAAACGCGGCCTTGAAATTCACAAATATGCCCACCTTTTGGGCCAAGTTATGGCCTGTAAACATGGCATTGCCATTGCCGGAACTCATGGCAAATCCACCACCACGGCCATGACCGCCTGGATATTATGCCAGGCCGGCGTAGACCCTTCCTACGTGGTCGGGGCTAAAAGTCGGCAGCTTGGCGGATCATCGCACGGCGGGCGCGGCGAATTCTTCGTCGTGGAGGCCTGTGAATATGACCGCAGCTTTCTGAATCTCTCACCCCGTATTGCCGCCGTATTGAATATTGAAGAAGACCACTTGGATTATTACCGGGACTTGAATGAAATCACGTCCGCTTTTACCGATTTTGTCGGCAAAATCCCACCGGATGGTCTTTTGATTACACAAGCCGGAACCGGCAATTGTCAGCAACCGGCACTGGCCGCCGGCGCGGCTGTGCAGACCTATGGCGTGGATATGGAGGCCGACTGGACGGCAACGCAGGTTTCCATGGTCGGCGGCAAAGGTCGTTTTCTGGTGCATTTCCGGAAAAAGCCGATGGGCTGGCTGGAGATTATTATTCCGGGGCGGCACAATGTGGGCAATGCGCTGGTGGCCGTGGCCATCGCCCACCGTTGCGGGATTCCCTGGGAATCAATCCGCAAAGCCATTGGCGAATTTGCCGGAGTAGACCGGCGAAGTCAGCTTGTGGGCGAAAGAAACGGCGTGACGCTGGTGGACGATTACGGGCACCATCCATCTGAAATTCGCGCCACACTGCTGGCCTTGCGCGGAAAATATTCACCCAAACGGCTGATCTGCGTATTTCAACCGCACCAGCATAGCCGCACGCGATTGCTGCTCGATGATTTCGCCCGCAGTTTCACGCACGCGGACCTTACAATTGTGCCGGACATTTTCTTCGTTCGCGATACCGAAGATGACCGTCGCACCGTCAGTGCCGAACATCTGGTTCAGCGGTTAAAGGAAAACGGACGCGAGGCAATGTATCTACCGGCGTTTGAAAATATTGAGGACTATCTGGCGGCGGAGGCCCGGCCCGGAGATTTAATAGTCTCCATGGGTGCCGGCCCGGTTTGGAAGATTACACATGAGCTGGCAAAGCGGATTTGAATCCATCATACGAAAAGATGTTCCCTTAGGACCGCTGACCTGGTTCGGGCTGGGCGGTCCGGCGAAATATCTGATTGAACCGCAGGATACCGACGAATTGTCCGCGGTCGTTCGCCGCCTGCATCAGGAACGGATACCGGTCTATGTGCTGGGGAGGGGGGCCAACCTGCTGGTCAACGACCAGGGCGTGGATGGCGCGGTTATTCAACTGAATTCCCCGGCCTTTACCGCGGTGGATATCGCCGGAGCGCTGGTCCGCGCCGGCGGCGGTGCGGATATGCACAAACTTCTCATTCAACTGGCCAGGGCCGGTTTGGCGGGAATGGAATGTCTGGCGGGAATTCCGGGCACCGTCGGCGGAGAGGTGCGGATGAATGCCGGTGGTGCGTATGGCGATATCGGCTCTTCCGTGCTGGATGTAACGGTCATGGATTCCACGGGAACCATTTACACGCGCCGGCGTGAAGACCTTTGTTTTGAATACAGAAAAAGCAATATCAATGCCAAATTTATCCTGGCCGCTACATTTGAACTTCAACCGGGAAATCCGGAGCCCCTGGCCGCCCGCATGAAGGAAATATGGATGTACAAAAACAGCTCTCAACCGCTTGGCGCTAACAGTGCCGGATGCATTTTCCGGAATTATAATGGAAAATCCGCCGGTGCGATTATTGATCAGGCCGGCCTGAAAGGCATGCGCATCGGAAGTGCCCAGGTTTCAACCCACCATGCCAATTTCATCGTGGCGGACAAGGGCGGCAGTGCCGCGGATGTGCTGAAGCTTATCGACCTGGTCAAGAAGACCGTGCACGACAAAATGAACATTCCATTGGAAACGGAAGTAGTGGTCTGGTAGGTCGCTTCGGTTGTGGTTTGTCGGAAAATGCCGGCGCGGCATGGAACATGCCTTAGCAAAGAATGCGAATCCTAACGTGATGAATTTTAAGGGGCGGTCATGGACGACAATGCGGAACGGCTGAATATCACACTTCTTTGCGGCGGCATTTCCGCGGAACGCGAAGTCTCCCTGAAAAGCGGGATGGGCGTGGCCGCGGCCCTCAAACGCGGCGGCCATCAGGTATTCACCGCGGATATCAGCCCAACGAATTTGGCCGCCCTGGACCATCAGCCATGCGATCTGGTGTTTCCGGTATTGCACGGCGAATTCGGCGAGGATGGCGGCCTGCAGGAAATTCTGGAAAAGCGAAGCATTCCTTTTGTCGGATCGGGTTCCGCCGCCAGCCGTCTGGCCATGGACAAGCAAGCGGCCAAAGCCGTGCTGCAACAAGCGGGCATTCCTACGCCTTCATGGCAGGTGGTGCGGGTTGCCGATTTTCGCGGCGGCTGGAATCCATCGGCAACAATATTCCCCTGTGTGGTCAAGCCCGCCTCGGAAGGGAGTTCGGTGGCGTGCCGAATATGCCGGAACGTCACTGAAGCGGAAGCACATTTGCGCCAATCGCTGGACCATTATTCGGCCATGCTGGTGGAAAAATATATTCAAGGACCGGAATTGACCATTGGCATTCTGGATGGGATGCCGCTGCCGATTATTGAAATCCGCCCGAAAACGGCATTTTACGATTACGAAGCCAAATATCTGCGGAATGACACGGAATACAATTTCAAGATCAATCTTCCGCCCGCCACGCTGGAACAGGCCGCCACTGCGGCGGTGGATACTTATCGGCGGGTCGGGGCGCGGCATTTGTCACGAGTGGATGTCATGGTGGATGGGGCAACGGGCCGCCCCTATGTTCTGGAAATCAATACCCTGCCGGGCTTTACCGACCATTCCCTGCTTCCCAAGGCGGCTGCCGAGGCGGGCATAAATTTTGACACTCTGTGCCACCGGCTGGCGCAAATGGCGGTTCGTGATACGATAGCGGTTTGATGACAATGGCCTGACCTTTAACGTGTCAAGGCGGGCAGGACTGAACCGGCATAAGCAGAGCATGGTAGACAGCGGATTTCAAAGACCTTCCATTACACACTGGCGGCAACCGTGGGTACGCGGTGTGCTGACAGCCTGCTTTGCCCTGGCGATAGGTTTTGCGCGTCTGGACCGCTACGCCGGGGATCTGCTGCAAAAGCAAAACGATCTTCCGCTTCGCCGGCTGATTCTGATTCGCACGCCGCCCTGGTTGTCCCGTCCCATCCTTGATGATCTGGCCGGCGAAGCGGTGGGTTACGCATGCAACAACAAGCGGCACCCGGAATATGCCGCAGCCCTGCGTAACCCGCTTAATGGACGAATATTGCGGGCGATTGCCCGGCACTTTATGACCCATCAGGCCGAAGGAATGAATGCCTGGATTAAGCGCGTGGTCATGATTCGGCGCGTCTGGCTGGCCCATGAACAGGTCATTGAAGTGTATGCCCGCTACCGAAAGCCGGCCGGCCTGGTGGCAATGGCGAACCATTATTACCTTATTTCCGCGCAGGCCACGCGTCTTCCGGGCGTGTATCTTCCGACGGATGCTTCCGCCTTAAGCTGGCTGATTCAGATACGCGGTGTAAAAGGTGCGTTGCCGCCGCCCGGAAAAACATTCACCATGCCCGGCATTCGCACTGGATTAAAACTGATAAGTCTACTGACTCCGGAACCCTTCGCCCGCCAGATAACCGCGGTCAATGTCCGCAATCTTCACGCTCGTCAAACCGACTCGAACAAGCCCATGGCACCGCAAATTGTTCTGATAACCCGCTGGAATACAAAGATTTGGTGGGGGCTTCCCCCCGGCAAAGAAGGCTTTTATGAGGTGCCGGCCAGCCGGAAACTTGAATCGCTTTTGGAAATTTACAGGCATTATGGTCGGGTGGATGCCGGAAAGCCGTATGTGGACATCCGTTTGGATCAGGTTCTGGTGCCACGCCCGCCAAAACCGGCGGCAACCGAGCCGGGAAACCTTCCGGCAAATTGAGGCACCGGTGCCGCCCGTGGCATTGGGGGCCGCCAATTTTTCCGACAAATGGAGCCGGGCCAATGGCCAATCCGTTTTAAACGCCGCCCCGGTTCGCCGGAGTTTAAATAAAATTCACCGCAGGGGACAATGAGGATCGCGGAGGAATAACAGCAATGATCAATGATCAATGAACAATGAACAA
>JAJZEY010000105.1 GCA_021805585.1 Planctomycetota bacterium | reverse complement strand
AGACGGAAGGCGTTTGCAAAGCAGACGCGGACTGTGAATGTGAGTTTTTATTAACTCGCCACAATCCGCGTCTGCTTTTTTTTTGGCAAAAAACACGCACGCGGACCGGCAAAACTGAGCTTGGCAACGTTTTGCCGGAAATTTTGAATGTGCGCCACCGTCGCAAAAGTGATCCTGGGCGGCGCAAATGTCATGAGCTTGGCCAATGGCGGAGGTTCCTGCGGGCAATATGTGATTGCGGCTCGCCGCAGAATCCGGCGCAGTCTATGGCGGAAAGTGACTGCACAAGGCTGCAAACCCAAAACAGTGAAAGCGGGAAAAGCCTTGTTTTACAGCCCTGTGCGGATATATGCAGCAATGTGCATAAGGTAGGTATGGGCGCGGCAGGATTCGAACCTGCGTAGGCATAAGCCAACGGATTTACAGTCCGTCCCTTTTGGCCGCTCAGGCACACGCCCTTTCGGGCCACATACTATATACGACAATGGCGCGTTTTCGCAAACATTCCAAAATGATTCCCGCTGGGCCGCAGCGGAATAGTCTCCCGTCAGCCGAAATAGGGGTGGCACTTCCAAGCTTGGTGTCCACGTGAATGGTCACTTTAGTAAAAGGTGCCGCGTTACCGCGCGGGAAGTTTAATAAATTCACCGCAGGGGACACTGAGGATCGCGGAGGAATAACAGCAATGTTCAATGAACAATGAGCAAAAACAACGATGGGGAATTACCGCGAAGGACGCCGAGGAACACAGCGGCGTCTGTAGCATGGGCATCGTGCCCATGGACGTAGCATGAAGCAGACCGCAAGTACCGGTTCGCAGTTGGCATTTAGCATTTTGGGGGCGCGTGGCGGAATTTGTTTTAATTCTTGGCCTTATTTTCTTGTATTGCGGTCGGTGCAGAGGTATAAATGGCGTTCAGCAAATGGGTATGCCCGGTCCCTGGCTTGGTAACGCGGCGTGGTAATAACGTGTCTGACTGGACGGTTCAATGGTCAGGTATGCTTATAAAGCGACCAGGCCACAGAGAACACCTGCCGGTGCGTATTATGTGATGCAAGATTTATTGTACCGCGCGGTGGCACTCACCCATTCCAGCGGACAAATTGTGGAAGCGTACGATTGCGAGGCGTATGGCAGCGCGTTGGTCTTCACCGCACCGGGTCCCGATGGCCTATGGTTTACCGACGATGATGTGCAATCCAGCTACAGTTCCAATGAGATTATCTATTGCGGCTATCGCTTCGATCCGGAAACGCAGCTTTATTACGTCCGCAACCGGACCTGCAACCCCGCCCTTGGTCGCCGGCTTCAACGTGATCCGATCGGGTACGCGGGTGGGATAAATTTGTATGAATACGTCGAATCCGCACCGGTGGGGCTGGCGGATTGGGCTGGAAGAACAGCCTTTTCCTGCCCGAAGACCCATTGAAATTCGTCCTTTTTGAGGAGCACAGCGTTGACATGGAGGCAGCTTCATTCCTGACTGGAATTTATAAAACATTTAACGTGCTGCCCCCCCCCAAAAAATGTCCGAGCTTTATGGCGAGCTTATCTCCGTGCTTCGCCAATGCACCGCTGCACGGCGAAGGTCCGCGCCGTTTTGTGGTCGCTGACAAGTGCTGGTTTTATTGAAGAGTATGAGCTATGGGTTCCGGATTGCGCGGATTTATTAATCCGTAGTTCCCCGCACGAAATGTGAAAAACAACAGTAAATACAAGGCTTTCCTTTGTTTTCGCTATTTGCCATACCGGGTACAACCCCGGCAGTTTCAAGGCTCGTTCCTGCGGGAGGGTTGTATAGCTGATGATGGTGAATTTTGGTTCCTCGGTTTGCCCTTTCTTCTTCTGCTTTGTTTTGGTTTTGGCGGTGACCGGGGGCTGCCAAGGCTTATTCTCCCCCGGGTTTTCCGCCAGGCGTATACTTTCCCTGGCAATGCGCTTGTTGCAACGCTGCGGATTTCCGCTGGTGGCGGATGTTCGCCGGAAACGATCATTTTGCCGGCGGATTAAGCCAGCCGCGGGTACTTATCGCCTGAAGTTGAAAGCTGTCATCCGCAACCACAATTTCGGGTGATTTATTCGGACCACGGGAAATAACCAGTGGCGCGGCCTCAATTGGTTTAACCGATATGCGCAGGTGATACCGCAGGCGGCCATCCGCTAAATTAAGCAGCAAAATGCGGCCGGTTGCCGTCGCAGCCAGCACTTGCCGCGGCGAGCCGTGGGTGGTCATGTTTACCAGCGCCGGCGTGGCAATGACGGGATTATTGAACCCGGTTTGCCATAGCAACTTGTGGCTTGCCAGGTCAAACGCAGCCAATCCGCTATCGCCCAAGGCGGCCAGAGCAATGATCCGATTACCCAGTGTTGCCAGAACCACGCGGCCGCCGGGAATAAAGTGCGATCGCTCCGGGGCGGGCCAGGGTTGATCTATGGATAGGCTCCCATGACCAATCCATTGAATGCGGCCGTGGGTGGCATCCACCACCACCAGTTCACCTGCCCGATTGGTCAGCAGAACCACCGCATGTCCGCCTGGAAGCCGCGCTAAGATCGGCATTGACCGGCTGCCGCCGCCGCCGATGGCCGCCTTCCATATTAATGTGCCGGTGGTTCCCCTCAACGCATATAAATAGCCATCAAGTGAAGGAGCAAGGACGCACCAGCCGGAATGACCGGGCAGGTGTGCGGCGGCAACAGCGCCAAAATTTGGTGCGCCGCTGCGGTATCGCCATACTGTTTTGCCGGTGGATGTGCTGATAAGCTTAATGCTTTCGTGATCCCATGTGCTTACCGCCAGATCCCGCCTACCCTGGCCGGTAAAGTCAGCCAGTGCGGGCGTACAGGACAGCCAACTGTGAACATCGGTAGGCAAGTTGCCAACTGGCCGACCGGTGGCACAGTCATACGCCAGAAGATTAAAGCGCCCACCGGGCGTTGTTTGTCCGATAGCGATAACCGCCTGCGGGCCGCCTTGAAGCAGGCGGCCAATGACGGGCGGTCGATTGGGCGCAAACCAGGCGTTAGCCGCCCACCGGCAACGGCCATCCGTGGCATTAAATACACGCAGTGATTGGTGCTGACCCCATGGCCCAAGCGCGACAATCGCGGTTGTGCCGCCGGGCAGTGCGATGCGCAACGGTGAAGCCTGCAGTGGGCCGACCGCATGGCGCCGCCATAAACGCCGGGGACCGTGCAGCAATGCAATCATCGCGGCGGACCGGCTGACCAGCACATTCCGGCGCGTTCCGCCATGTCCGGAAGCAATGAGCATGCGCGGAATGACAGCATCGGCAAGTCGGACTGACCATAAGCGCCTTCCCGCACCGTTTAGATTAACCAAGCCGATTTTGGCCATGGATGCCACAATTCGTATCCTGTTGCCGGTGCCGGCATCCGACATGACACCCAAAGGCTGGCCGGGGATCTGCCATGCAACCTTCCCGGTCAAGGGAGCAATGGCGGCAAGCCGCTGTTTGCCCAGAATAAGCAGGTGGCCGGCGGCATCTTCGTACAATGCCCCGCGGCTGTTGGTGTCTTGTGCAGGCGACACCGCGAAATGGCTCCGCCAAAGCGTTTGACCATTTGAGATGCGAATCGCCAGCAGTGGGGCGGTGGGCGGGGCGAACGTGAAGATTATTTCTGTGGGTGCCGCACCGTTGGTCGCAACCGGATAGACCCCCGACACGGAATGGCCGGGCAATGTGCCTTGGCTGATAACGGTTCCGGTGTCGCCCTTTAATATTCGCCATTGTTTTGCGGACCATGCAATGGCAATCGGTCGGTGCCGGCCAGCTGCGGCTACCAGCATGTGATGGGTAAATCCGGTCAACGTTTTGTGCCATTCCACGCGGCCAGTTTGCGGGTTGATGCATTCGGTTATGAATGTGGATGAATGGGCGATGCTGTCGCGTGCCGCGGGTGGCTGGTAAATCAGCAGCAAGCGTGCGGCCTTCCCGTTGCCCCATGTCTGTATTTCCGGTGTTCCTGCCAAGGGAGTCGTACTTATTAAAATATCTCTAAATAACTTTCCGTTCGCCGCATTCAGCAGGTAGATGTGCCCATCACAGCCGGCGACGACAACCTGGCCGGCGGCGTGATTGTTAGCCGCAGGCAGGGCGGCAATGGCCAGTTCGCCGGGAATTTGC
This sequence comes from Planctomycetota bacterium, assembly GCA_021805585.1. The sequence continues at coordinate 3,616 of JAJZEY010000105.1, read as the reverse complement.
AGGCGGGCGGCCGGCCCATGCCAGCGCCATATAGCCCGCGGATCTGAATCATTGGCCGAAATGGCCATCACCTGGTCGCCGCCATCGGTGTGAGCTTCGCCATCCCCGCCGGTCACGATCAGTCTGCCCGCCTTACCGCCTGTGGCCAGCTCAATAAAGCCGCGCGTGTTGCCATCTGGATTGGCGAATGCGGTAACGACGCGCCCGTCCACCGGCGAAAGAAATACTATCCGATCCAATTCATTTTCGGCCAGCAACAGTGGCCGGCGACTTCCTGGCCGCGTGATTACAGCCAGTCCGGTCTGCACCGCCGCCGATTTGTACTTCCAGCTCACGCTACGTTCCAGATCAAAGCGCGTATGAAGGGTTTGGCCCTTGCCCAGCAGAATCTTCCGGTGGGCGGTAAATCGATCGGGTGCCCATGCGGTAAGAACATGCACTCCGGTATTGACCGGTAAATGGACAATGCGCGATCCATACGACTCGCCATCAAGCAGAATTTCCGTGCCGGCCGGCGCGCTGGTTGCATTGAGTGTGCCCTGGTCATGCCGCAAGGCAAAAGAAATCTGTTTGTCCGCAAGGCGGCCGAGCACAATAGTTGTTTTACGCGGCTGGTAGTGCGGCTTGGTTACCGTTAGCGGATATACGCCATTGGTAAGCCGCAAACGCAGAGCGGCAATTCCAGTCGTAAAGCTTCTGCCGCCAATGCGAACCACCGCGCCCGCCGGTGAAATTTTCAGATGCAGCGTTCCCGGCAACCGCCACCAGATAATTCCACCCGTCAGCGCCAGGCAGAAACAGAGCGCGGCAATATTGGCAATAGCCCGATTTCGCCGATAGCCAAGTACCATACGCCGCCCCAGCGACGGGCGACGATAGCGGATCGGCTCATCACGTAAAAACCGTTGAATGTCCTCCTGCAAATCAGAGGCGGATCGATAGCGATCGCGCGCGTCATTTTCCAGGCCGCCCATCAGAATGGTTTCAATTTCCCACGGCAGTGTGCGGGCAATCTGGCGGGGCCGCTGCGGTCGCTGGCCTTGGAGCTTTAGTGTCTGAATCATGGCGGCACTTTGCGTGTCATGATGCAGAATTCGCTCCAGCGTGAAAAGTTCATAAAATGTAGCGCACAATGAATAAATATCGCTGGCCGGGCCGAGGCTCGCATCGGCATTAAATGCCCGGACATGTTCCGGCGACATATATGCCAGAGTGCCGAATACTTTCCCCTGTGTGGTCACAATACTGCGATTGGGATCTTCCGGGCGGGCAATGCCGAAATCCATCAGCTTGATCACGCCCGTATCCGTAAGCATGAGATTGCCGGGTTTTATATCCCGATGAATCAGACCTAATGTGTGCACCGCTGCCATCGCACCGGCCGCCTGGGCGAACCATTGCGCGACGACCGTGGCAACCGGACGCTGTGCGGCGTCTGTGCGCCCCTGCCGATACACCGCGTCCAGCGTGCGGCCCGCAATCCATTCCAGGGCGATAAATGTTTTGACCGGTGCCGACTGGCTGAACCGGTCAACCCAGGATTCCGCCGCGCCCGTACTGGCACCGGCAGGCAGCCATTGTTCCTGGCCGTAGCCATATACCGACACAATATTCGGATGGCTGAAGAGCGCCAGATAGGCTGCTTCCTTTTGAAATCGCGCTACCTGGTCAATGGATCCACCATCATGCAGAATTTTTACAGCCACCTTGCGGCCCGTGGATATCTGGCGGCCCGCATGAACGGTTGCAAAGCCGCCTTCACCGACGGGTGGCCCGATTAAAAAATCGCCAAGAATAAAGGCATAATTTGCCTCGCCCGAAAAATGCAGCAGCGCTTTTTCCAGAACCGATTCCGCTTCTGTGCCCGCCCCCAGCAGGCTGGCATACGCCTGTTTCATGTGCGACTCTTCGGCGGTGCGATGTCTGCTGGCCCCATCGACGGAAGTATATATGGCGGAAAAATCCGGCCGCCGCCCGGCATAGGTAAAAACAGTGTGGCCTTCCACCAGCAGCCATGGATTGGGGCCGGCTGGCGGGGGCGGTGCGGCAAAAACATCGCGTGTCGCCAGCCATTGAATAAGCGGGCGAATGGCTGTGGCCGCGCGCATCCATTCGGTGTTATTTTCCGTCTGTATTGCGTTCAGCCGACCTTCCATAGTGGCCGCCATGCCGACAACGGTTTGCAGTGTTGAATCGGTATTCAGCTTCTGATGAACGAAATCCGCCAGCGGGCCGGCCGCCTGAATCAGCGATTCATCCGCGGCCTGTCCGAATAATCGCAGCACGGTAAGCAGTGTGGCAGCGGCGTTTAATGCGGCGCGCTGTTCCGCGGTGCCGGTGGTGTCAATGTCGTGTTTCATGGCTGCCAGAGCTAACAGCAACCCATTGCAGCCGCCGATATCCGGTTGTTCAAGGGCCCCAATAGCCGCCCCGGGTTGTGGTGCCCCCACCCCATGGGCAAGCCAGTCCGCCAGCGCGGTGAAGGCACTGCGGCGGACCTGGGCCTGAAGCAGCGCGATGGCACGGCGGCAGAATGGCGCAGCCTCCAGCGGGTCCATGATCAGTTGTTGAAAATTGTCGCCGTTCATGGAAGTCTCCAGATGGCCTGGCGACGAGCAGCGATTGTGATATGACAGACCACGTTAAACTCCTGATGCAACCATATCTGATAAAGATACGCGGGCCATGCCGCTATCCTGCGCTGCTATCCAGAAGTTTTTGCAGAGCTTGTACTTCATCGCGAATATCCGCATCGGAGTCGGCATATTCCGCGACCACCGCTTCCATTGCGCGGCGAAACATCCGTTTACCGGTCATCAGCACGTTGGAGGCATGAGCTGCGGATTTTAAGCCAAAGCGGCTGGTCAGGTCTTCATAAGATGCCGCCGGTATGCCGCGCAGACTTGGTTCAATCACCCGCAACGAAAACACGCCCCACACATCCGGTCGTTTGGAATTGTCGCATTCGGTTCGCATGCGTTCCAACGCCAGATCAATCACCTGTCTGGCCCAGGCGACATTAAACGCTTCTTCGTCGGCGGCGTCTACGGTCATCGGTTCTGGAATGCCCGCATCCAGTGTCTGGGTCGGTTCTATCTTTTTGCGGTGCTGATCAATCAGATACCGGTCCAGCGCGGTAAGCAGCAGACTGCGGAAACGCCCTTTCTGCCGGTCGGCGCTTTCAATCAGGCCGGATTCCAGAATTTTGCTGACGATAAACCCTTGAATGACATCATCCGCTGCATCTGATGAAAGCCGCTTGCGCACCACCAGGTGGGCCTTTAGCGGGGCCCGGTAACGCTGTAACAGAGTATTCAATGATTCGCGTCGGGTGGTTCCGGCTTGTACCTGCTTAACTAAAGTCCATACGCTGGTCGTTCGCGGAAAATCGCCAAACGCGCCAATTGTTCGAGATTCCATGCTATATGCTCCGGTCCGGTTTTCAGATTTCTTCCAGCAGCGATAATGTATCCGCAACGCACGACGGAGACACATTTATTTATCGGCCGGAAGGGGGGTGGTGGGTCATAGGGCGAGGTCATGGGGTGGGGTGTGTTAGGGGGGCAGAGCCGGAGAGTTGCGCCTGGGATTTGAGCTTCGCGGGAATCGTCTTGAT
>JAJZEY010000536.1 GCA_021805585.1 Planctomycetota bacterium | reverse complement strand
AAAGTCAGGCAATCCCGCCTCGTTAAGCCGACTTTTTGCTTGTGCATGAAAGTGAACAAGCACGGTCGGACGGGATATCCGGGAGAACCTGACACCGCTAACGCTGGCGGACAACGGGTTCCCAAGTGAGGCCTTCGACGGCTGAGGAATGCCATGAGCGATAATGGTAACGGTTCTTTATTTGCCGCAATTCTTGGCCGCAAGGTCGGAATGACGCGCGTCTACGATGCAGCTGGCACGATCATCCCGGTCACAGTGGTGCAGGCCGGTCCCTGCATTATTACCCAGGTGAAATCCGAAGACGGCAAGGATGGCTACAATGCGGTTCAGTTGGGCTTTCACGATGTGAAAGAACGCCGCAGCACCAAGCCGATTGTCGGGCATTGCAAAAAGACGGGTCAAACATCTCCCAAACGCTATTTCCGCGAAGTCCGCCTGAACGCCAAACCGACGGTCGCCGCCGGTGCCACCATTGATGTCTCAAGTTTTAACGAGATCAAATGGGTGGACGTGGTCGGCACGTCAAAGGGCAAAGGATTTCAGGGCGTTATGAAGCGCTGGAACTTTGGTGGGCAGCCTGGATCGCACGGTACGGAACGTAAACATCGGTCGCCGGGTTCCATCGGTGGCGGTTCAGGTACCCGCGGTCATGGACGGGCTATTAAAAAGGGCAAGAAAATGGCCGGCCATCTGGGTGTGGAACAATGCACCACGCGCAATTTGGCGCTGGTCGGTGTGGATAAGGAAAAGAATCTGCTGCTGATCAAGGGAACGGTTCCCGGTGCCAACGGTGGCGTGGTGTTTGTGCGGCAGTCGAAAACCGCCCGCATGATGGCCGAAGCCGCGAAGTAACGGTTTAGACAGAACTTTGGAACAATGTGGATGCAACTGTGCATCCGGTTGATGGATGAATGAACATGATTGAATTGCCCATCTACAACAGATCTGGCCAGGAAGTGGCCAAGGTAACCGTGGACGAAGCGCTGCTCGGCGGCGAAGTGCGTCCCGCGCTGCTTAAGCAGGCCTTGGTCATGTATCAGGCCAATAAGCGGCAGGGAACCGTCGCCACCAAAGGGCGCGGCGAGGTGGAAGGTTCCACCAAAAAGCTCTATGCCCAGAAGCATACCGGCAACGCCCGCCGCGGAAATATTCGTACCAACGTCATGAAGGGCGGCGGTATGGCGTTCGCGAAAAAGCCACGCGATTTCCGCCAGTCCATGCCGGCCAAACAGCGCCGCCTCGCCCGTGACAACGCCATCCTTTCCAAAATTCAATCGCAAAGCATAAAAATTCTTGATGAACTGCGCGTCCAGGGCGAAAAGCCTAAAACGCGGGAAATCGCCGGCGTGCTCAAGGCTCTGGAAATAAGCCGCACCGTTCTGATCGCCACCGAAGGCATTGATCAGAACGTTCTTCTGGCGACCCGCAATATCGCCAATGCCCGCATCAAACCGGCGATGGAAATGAACGCCTATGACATTCTTTCCGCACGCACTCTCTTGATGACCCGTGCGGCCCTTGATGGCGTTCTGGAGGCGGCAAAACCGCGGTTGGAAGCAGCTGCCGGTTAACGACATGCGAATGCAGGTGCCGGTAAAAAAGCCGGCCTTTAAGGACTTACGAACATGGAACTAAATCTGGCGGAAATCATCAAGCGGCCTCTGGTGTCGGAAAAAACCACTTTTCTGGGCACGCACCGGAACGCGTACAGCTTCGAAGTTGACGACCGGGCCGACAAGCAGTTGATCAAGCAGGCCATCGAACAGCTTTACAGCGTGAAAGTTGTTGGCGTGCGGACCATAGTCGTGCCGGGAAAGTCCAAACGGACGCGATCGGGCTACAAGAGTCTGCCTTCCTGGAAAAAGGCGGTTGTGCAGGTACATCCGGATCAGAAAATTGATATGTTCTGACCGGCGTTCCAGCAGCAGGTGTAAACAGCAGGGCGGTCATGCGGCCGCCGATAATTTGCGAGACCAAACATATGGCCATCAAACAATATAAACCAACATCCGCGGGACGGCGATTCAGCTCCGTGAACGCCTATGAGGAAATTACGCGGCAGGAGCCGCAGAAGTCCCTGACCGAACCAAAGAAAAAGACCGGCGGCCGGAATCATACCGGTTGGATCACCTGTCGGCATATCGGCGGCGGACACAAGCAGTTGTACCGCAAGATTGACTTCAAACGTAACAAGGATGGCGTTAAAGCCACCGTGGAATCCATTGAATATGACCCCAACCGCACTTCTTTTATCGCCCTGCTTAATTATGCCGATGGCGAAAAGCGCTACATTCTGGCACCGGTCGGAGTAAAGGTCGGAGACGTTCTGGAAAGCGGCGTGAATACGGATATCGAAAAGACCATCGGCAATGCCATGCCGCTGGAAATCGCCCCAGTAGGTATTGATATCCATAACATTGAAGCCGTTCCGGGCAAAGGAGCCAGCCTGGTACGCAGTGCCGGCGGTGCCGCTCGATTAATTGGTAAAGATGCCGGTTTTGCCACCATTCAGTTGCCTTCCGGTGAAGTTCGGCAAATTAATTGGAAATGCCGTGCCACCATCGGGCAGATTGGCAACATGGACTGGATCAACATTCGCTGGGGTAAGGCTGGCCGCATGCGGTATCGGGGAATCCGTCCGACCGTTCGTGGTGTGGCCCAGAACCCGGTAAGCCACCCCCTGGGCGGTGGCGAAGGCCGGTCGGGCGGCGGTCGCCACCCGGTCAGCAAATGGGGCGTGCCCGCCAAGGGCGGCAAGACCCGCAATCCACGCAAAAATTCAAGCAACAAAATTATCCGTCGGCGTATGACGGTCCGTTACGGTGAATCGGTGCTCAAACGCCGTTAAATGGCAATGTGTGCGGCCGGGACTGTAAGGCCCCGGCTGGAATCGCGGGGTTGCGGGGAAACGCGACCCTGAAACAGCTTTTAAGATAGGCCGAGGTAGGCATGAGTCGTAGTTCAAAAAAAGGTCCGTTCGTGGCGTATCACCTTCTGGAGAAGGTCAATAAGCTCAATGAACAGCGCAGCAAGGAGCCGATCAAGACGTGGTCGCGCGCCAGCACCGTCGTGCCGGATTTTGTCGGCCATACGTTCATGGTTCATAACGGCCGCACGCATGTGCGTGTGTTTATTACGGAAGACATGGTTGGGCACAAGCTGGGCGAATTTTCGCCGACACGGCAGTTCAAGGGCCATACCATGGTGAAAAAGGAAGAAGCAAAGGCTTAATCCCGCCGGCGGACTTCGGTTCACGGTGGACAGGCACGAGGTAAATTATGGCATATTTATCAACATGGCGATTCGCACGAATCTCACCGCGCAAGGCGCGTCTGCTGTCAGACCTTATTCGGGGTAAGACCGCCAGTGAAGCACTGACACTCCTTAGGTTCTCCAAACAGCGCTCCGCGCTGATGGTGGCCAAGGTGCTTAAAGCGGCTATTGCCGACGCCGACGAAAAGAATGCGGAAGTCCAAGACTTGTACGTGTCGCGATCCTTTTGCGATGCCGGCCCGATTATCAAACGCATGCAGCAGAAAGATCGGGGCAAAAGCTACGCCATTCACAAACGCACTTGCCACATTTGTGTGGAAGTTGATGAAGGTGCCGGCGAGCGCGAAGAAGCTCGCAAGGCGAAGAAAAAAAGTCGGGCGGTGGCCCGCGGCGGCGCAGTGGAAAAGGCCGCCTGACGGATTTAAATGAACCGGCGGATGGCGGTTGCCGCGGCCGGAAGATATAGGCTCTTTGAGGTCCATTATGGGTCAGAAGATCAATCCAATTGGTTTCCGTACCGGTATCACCGAAGGGTGGTCAAGTCGGTGGTTCGCGCCCAAAAAACTATTTGGCGAGCTGCTCGTGGAAGACCAGAAAATTCGCGAATTCGTGGATAAAAAGCTCAATCGCCAGGCACCGTATGCGGCTGTTTCCAAGGTGGAAATTGAACGCACACGTGAGGAGCTTCGCGTGATTCTGCACACCGCACGACCGGGGGTCGTCATCGGTCCCAAGGGTGCGGAAATCGACAAGCTTCGTGATGAACTTGAAGGCCTGACCCTTCGCAAGGTCAAAGTGGAAGTTGCGGAGATCGGAAATCCCGATCTTGATGCCCGCCTGGTGGCGGAAGGCATTGCCGAACAGTTGAAAAAGCGGGCCTCGTTTCGGCGGGTGCTTAAGCAGAAGGCCGAAGCGTCGCGCAACGCCGGGGCATTGGGAATTAAAATTCAGGTATCCGGCCGGATCGGCGGGGCGGAAATCGCCCGTGTGGAAAAGCAGATCAGCGGAAGCATTCCGTTGCACACGCTTCAAGCCTGTATTTCCTATGGTCTGGTCCATTGTCGCACGCCTTATGGTGTCATCGGCATTAAGGTCTGGATTTATCGTGGTCTTTATGCCGACCTCGATGCCGCCGTTGAAGCGGCGGGTGCCGGTCGGGCACCGCGCCGGCCGCGGCGGCGTTAAGCCTTCGGCCATTGGCGATTAAGACCGGCCGGGTGAACGTAAATCGTTCTGAATACCGGCCGGAACAGTTGAGTCCGGCATGTTGAAAATGTTCACGTGCCCTTGGAGTTTGAATCATGGCAATGATGCCCGCACGAGTTAAATGGCGCAAACAGCAGCGCGGCGTAATGAAGGGAAACGCCACACGGGGAAATCGCGTGAGTTTCGGCGAATACGCGCTTCAGTCTCTTGAACCCGGTCGGATTACCGGTCGGCAGATTGAGGCCGGCCGTATGGCGTGTTCCCACTATCTGGCCCGTGAAGGCCGGGTTTATATCCGTATTTTCCCGCATAAGAGCTTTTCTAAAAAGCCGCTTGAAACACGTATGGGAACCGGAAAAGGTGAACCGGAGTTCTGGGCTGCCGAAGTAAAGCCCGGCACGATTATTTTTGAAATTGCCGGCGTGGATGAAGCCGTGGCAAAACGGGCTTTTGCCCGCGTTGCCTGCAAAATGCCGGTGCGTTGCCGGTTTATGCACCGGCGGCACACAATGTAATTTCTCCCGCATCGCGGGGTGTGTGATTCTGAATTTTGAAAAGCGATAAACTATGGCCACAAAACGCAAACAGATGATGGATGAACTTAAGGCTCTGGACGACCAGCAGTTGCAGCAGCGCGAAGCCACGCTTCGCCGCGGACTGTTTAGCCTTCGGGCGGAAATCGTAACGGCCAAGGTCAAGGACTTGACCCGCTTTAAAAAGGACCGCCGGGAAATCGCCAGAATCCATACGCTGCGCACCCAGCGGGAGACCGCGGGTACCGCCGGAACGATTGAATAAACAGGGTTTGATTTGGAATGAATGATATGACCACGGAAACAACTCAACTTCAGATCGGCAAACGACGCCTCAGGACGCGAATCATCGGCGTGGTTGCCGGTGATAAGGTCAGCAAGACCCGCAAGGTGGTTGTGGAATATCTTGCCCGCCACGCCAAGTACGGCAAATATCTCAAGCGCCAAACCGTTCTGCATGTGCATGACGAAAACAATGAAAGCCACCTCGGCGATCATGTGGAAGTGATGCAGTGCCGGCCTTACAGCAAGACCAAATCCCATCGGCTGGTGCGGATTGTCAGCCGCGGCCCGCGGATTGATCTATCCGCAATCTCCGGTGAGGCTTCGCAGATGTTTGAAAAGCGGAAGGCGGCTGAAGCGACGGTTTCCGCGGAGCCGAATAACGCCGGATAATCAGCGGATGTTGCCGGCCGTTGGCCTGGCAACGCTGACCGGGCAAAAGTTCCGATGCCGGTTAGTCGGCCCGACGGATGTGTGAAAGAAACGACAGGCAGTATTTTCAGGTTAACTGGTGCATAAATGATTCAACAACAGACACGACTGGATATAGCGGACAACACCGGTGCCAAGCAGGTGATGTGCATCAAGGTGCTTGGGGGATCCACCGCACGGGGAAAATTCACCCGTAAGACCGCCGGCGTCGGCGATCTTATTGTGGTGGCGGTAAAAAAGGCGATGGCCAATGGCGACGTGAAAAAGGGCGAAGTGGCCAAGGCCGTCATCGTCCGCACCAGACAGCCGACCCGGCGGGCCGATGGAAGTTATGTCCGCTTTGACCGCAATGCCGCGGTTCTTGTGGATGCCGAAGGAAGCCCGCGCGGAACGCGTATTTTTGGCGCTGTCGCCCGTGAACTTCGCGAAAAGAATTTTATGAAAATCGTCTCCCTGGCCAGTGAAGTTGTCTGACCTGGAAAGATGCCGAATTGGTCAATCAATCAGTGCCTGCGGAATGCGGCGGTCGCGGTTGAAACAATGCAAGGAAAAAGTTATGGCAGCCCGTATACGAAAAGATGACACGGTTTACATTCGGTCCGGTCGCGACGCCGGCCGAACCGGTAAGGTGCTTTCCGTTCTCAAGGACCGCGACATGGTTCTGGTGGAGGGAATTAACCTGGTCTGGAAGCATATCCGGCCAACGGAAAAGAACCGCAAGGGCGGTCGGGTTCAGAAGTCCGCCCCCGTGCATATCAGTAAAGTGCAGCCCGTGGACCCGGCCACCGGCAAAGGCACGCGGGTAAAATTTGAAATCCGCAACGGACAGAAGCACCGCGTGGCGGTGAAAACCGGTTCGGACCTTGGTGTAATCGGTAAGGCCTGATTGCCGCGGGGCGGCTCGGGTGTGAAATCAAACGTATTCAAGAAACTGGTGAATGATCATGGCCAAAGAAGAAAAAGAAAAGAAAGCCAAACCCACGCGGTCGCCGCAGGAAATTGAAGCTGAAAAGGCGGCCAAAGCGGCCAAAAAGGCTGAACATGAAGCGGCTGCTAAAAAGGTCCGCGATGGCTCCAGGGAACCGGGGAAATCCAAGTCTTCCAAAGACCAGGACGATGGCAAACCCCAACCGTTCCCGGAAGGTTATTCGCCCCGGCTTTACAAACGCTATCTTGAACAAATTGCGCCGGCTCTGAAAGGTGAACTCGGAATTCAGAATTCCATGAGCGTTCCGCGGATTACCAAGGTTGTCATCAGCATGGGGCTTGGTCGGGCCATTACCGAAAAGCCGCGGCTTGAGGCCGCCGTCAAGGAACTCACGGCTATTGCCGGACAGAAAGCCCAAATCTGCCGCGCTCGTAAAAGCGTGTCAAATTTCAAACTCCGCGAAGGCATGGAAATTGGTGCCAAAGTCACTCTTCGTGGACAACGTATGTGGGAATTTTTGGATCGCTTGATTAACCTCGCCATCCCGCGTGTGAAAGATTTCCGCGGGTTATCGCCCAAGGCTTTCGATGGCCGCGGTAATTATAATCTTGGCCTGACGGAACAATCGGTGTTTCCGGAAGTCCATGGCGACCAGGTGAATTTCCAACAGGGTATGGCCATCACGATCGTCACCACCGCGGTGGATGACCCCGCCGCCCGGGCGCTGCTGACCCATCTTGGAATGCCGTTCCGCAAGGATGAAGCCCAGACGCGTAAAGCCGGCTGACCGGTTGAATTAGAATGTGTAACGATTGCTAAATTAAGGCGAAAGATTCATGGCGACAACAGCTTGGAAAAATCGGTATAAAAAGCGTCAGGAGCTTGTGGCGAAGTATGCGGATGAACGCCGCAAACTTAAGAAGGAAAAGAATTACACTGCGCTGGCCAAACTGCCGCGCGATTCCAGCGCTACTCGCCTCGCTCGCCGGTGTGAAATCACGGGGCGTCGCCGTGGTTACTATCGCAAGTTCCGGGTTTCCCGTATCGTCCTGCGGCAATTGGCGGCCGATGGTAAAATTCCCGGATTGAAGAAAAGCTCGTGGTAAACGGACCTGGCTCGCCGCTTTGTGTAAGCCGCGGCCGCCCGAAC
>JAJZEY010000415.1 GCA_021805585.1 Planctomycetota bacterium | reverse complement strand
GCTGTCGGCAGTATCGCCGCCGTGCGCCCCACGGATTATGTGATTACCGCCTATCGCGACCATGGCCACGCCATTGCCAGGGGTATGGATATTCGCTCGCTATTTGCTGAATTGTACGGAAAAAAGACCGGCTGCTCGCACGGCAAGGGTGGTTCCATGCACTTTTTTGATGTGCGAAAAAATTTCTTTGGCGGCCATGCCATCGTCGGCGCGCATGTCCCGCTGGCCGTGGGGCTGGGTTGGGCCATCAAATACCGCAAGGAAGACCGCGTGGTGCTTTGCTATTTTGGTGATGGTGCCATGAATCAGGGGGCGCTGCATGAAGCGTTTAATCTGGCCGGGCTGTTTAAACTGCCCATCATATTTATGGTCGAAAACAACGGCTACGGCATGGGCACCCATCTGCACCGCCATTCCGCGGTGACCGATCTGAAACTTCGCACCGGCGACGCGTTCGGCATTCCCGGCAAAGATGTCGACGGCATGGATTGCACCGCAATGTACAAAATGATCGTTTCCGCCGCTGAATATTGCCGCCAGGGCAATGGATCAATCTTTCTGGATGTTAAAACCTATCGTTATCGCGGACACAGCATGTCCGACCCGCAGAAATACAGATCCAAGGAAGAAGTGGGCCGCTATCAGGAACATGACCCCATTGGCCGTCTGGAAAAGCAGTTGCGTGATTCCGGCGCGCTGGACGAAGCCAAAGTTCAGGCGATTAACGAGGAAATTCATAATCAGGTGGAGGCCGCCCATGCCTTGGCGGATACCGATCCGTATCCGGATAATCAGGAAGTGTGGCAGGATATTTATTCCAACCCGTATGGACCCTATCAGGCCTGAGCGGACGGAGTACCGATTTTCCGATTGTTAAAACCCCCGGCGGCCGAATTTTGCCGCCAGAGAATCAAAGGATTTACCCATGCCAGTCATTCAGTTTCGTGAAGCTCTTAACCAGGCCATGTGCGAAGAAATGCAGCGCGACCCGGACGTTTTCCTGATGGGTGAGGAAGTGGCCGAATATGACGGTGCTTACAAAGTTTCCCAGGGAATGCTGGCAAAATTTGGCCCGATGCGCGTGGTGGATGCCCCCATTTCCGAATCCGGTTTTGCCGGCCTTGGCGTAGGCGCGGCGATGGTTGGCATGAGGCCGATTATCGAATTCATGACCTTTTCGTTTTCCCTGGTCGCCTTTGACCAGGTGGTCAACAATGCCCCGAAAGTGCGGCACATGTCCGGCGGGCAGGTAAAAGTCCCCATTGTTTTTCGCGGTATTTCCGGCCCCGGCCAGCAGTTGGCGGCCACCCATTCCTGGACCGTTGACGCCCTGTATACCCACGTTCCGGGACTTAAAGTGGTCATCCCCTCCACACCTTATGACGCCAAAGGATTGCTGAAAGCCGCAATTCGCGATGATGACCCGGTTATTTTCCTGGAAAATGAATCCATGTACGGCAACCGTGGCGAAGTGCCCGATGAAGAATATATCATTCCTTTCGGCAAGGCGGATATTAAACGTGCCGGAAAAGATTGCACCGTGGTGGCCTGGGGAAAAACCTGCCTCACCGCGCTGGCCGCGGCCGAACAACTGCATAAAGACCATGGCATAGATGTGGAAGTGCTGGACCTGCGGACGCTTCGCCCCATGGATACCGAAGCCATTTACGCCTCCGTTCGTAAAACCGGTTATTGCATCACCGTGGAAGAAGGCTATCCCACGTGCGGTGTCGGGTCTGAAATAGCCGCGGCGGTACAGGAAAATTGCCTGGATTCACTGGATAATTCCGTCGTGCGGATTGCCTCTTTGGATGTGCCGATGCCCTACAGCAAACCGTTGCTTCAGCATGTTGTGCCGGATGTCAGCCGCGTGGCCGCGGGCATTAAAAAGGCAATCTATTTTCAGGGCTGAAAATAATTTGGCCGGAACACCGGTCGCGGTCAGCGGATCCGCATCAGGCAGGCGGGCACGTCCTGGTCGGTCGTAGCGAAACCAAAGTCTGGAAAAATCAACCATGCGCATCGCAATGGCCCAGTTGAATCCAACCGTGGGCGACATTGCGGGAAACACCCGCGCTATTCTGGCGGCGGTGGAAACCGCGCGCGCCGCCGGGGCGGATCTTGTGGTCACCCCCGAGCTTTCCCTGATTGGTTACCCGCCACGCGACCTGCTGCTTAAGCCTGCGGTGCTCGGGCAAATGCGCGACGCGCTGGCGCATATCGCCCGGGCGGCCCAAGGCATTGGCGTTCTGGTTGGCTACGCCGAGGAAAATAAAGCTCCGGTGGGCCGCCGTCTGTTTAATACGGCGGCCTTCCTTGTGGATGGTCGGATTGCGGCCCAAGCCCGTAAAAGTCTGCTGCCGACTTACGATGTATTCGACGAAAGCCGCTATTTTGAACCCGGTCCAAATGTGGAAGTGGTGAATTACCGGGGAAAAAAGCTCGGACTTTCCATTTGTGAAGACCTTTGGAATGACGAAGAACTGGTGGGCCGCCGACTTTATCCGTTTAACCCGGTGGAGGCCCTGGCCCGCGGCGGTGCCGACCTGCTGATAAACATGAGCGCATCTCCGTTTGTACTTGGGAAGAATGATTATCGCAGGCGGCTGGTCGGCCATCAGGCTCGCCGCTGGAACATGCCGGTGGTTTATGTGAATCAGGTTGGGGCCAATGATGAACTGATTTTTGACGGCAATTCGCTGGCCGTTGCCGCGGATGGCCAACCGCTGGCACAGGCGGCGGATTTTGCCGCCGATCTGGTTTTTGTGGATATTTCCGCAGCGGACCGGCCTGCGCAATGTTCCGCCCGCCCGCCCCTTGGCGGCATGGCCGCACTTGACGCGGCTCTGGTCATGGGCCTGAGGGATTACGCGCATAAATGCGGCTTTAAGACCGCGGTTCTGGGCCTTTCAGGCGGAATAGACTCGGCGGTTGTTGCCGCACTGGCCGCTGCGGCTTTGGGCGCAAACAATGTAACCGGCATTGCCCTGCCATCACGCTACAGTTCAAGCCATTCGCTTTCGGATGCCGCGCTGCTGGCGCAGGCATTAAAAATTCAATACCGCGTCATTCCCATTGAACCTGTGCATGCCGCCATGGAAAAGTCATTGGCCGGCGAATTTCACGGCCTGCCGCCGGGAATTGCCGAGGAAAATATTCAGGCCCGCATCCGCGGCAATATTCTGATGGCCCTTTCCAATAAATTCGGCCATCTTCTGCTGACCACGGGCAACAAAAGTGAAATCGCCACCGGTTACTGCACGCTTTATGGTGATATGTGCGGCGGCCTGGCCGTGATCAGTGATGTGCCCAAAACAATGGTCTATCAGTTGGCCGAATATATCAATACCCGCGCCATAACCGAAAACCAAATACCCCCGATTCCGCCAGGCACACTCACCAAACCGCCGAGTGCCGAACTGCGGCCCAACCAGAAAGACCAGGATTCCCTTCCGCCTTATGATGTTCTGGATGCCATTTTGCAAATGTATGTGGAAGAGGAAAAATCAGTCCCGGAAATTGTGGCCGCCGGCTGGGATGAGGCGCTGGCCATGCGCGTGGCCCGGTTGGTGGATACCAATGAATATAAACGCAAACAGATGCCGCCGGGGTTAAAGGTTACCTCGCGGGCATTTGGCTACGGTCGTCGTATGCCAATTGCCCAGCGCTACAATCCCGGAGGGAATTGCTTTGATGGATAAGGCTTGTTGCCGCGGCTTGGAAAAAAGGGTGGATTACGGGACTCGAACCCGCGACCCCGAGGATCACAACCCCGTGCTCTAACCAACTGAGCTAAATCCACCATAAGGCAAGTCCAGCAGTTTAAGATTTTCCGGGGTGGCCGTCAATTCGGGGCGGGCGGAATTCGCCTCAGGATAAAAAATCAGCTAAAAAAAAAGGTGTTCAAATTCTGCACAAAAATTCCAATCAAAATATTGTGGTCCGCCCGTCAGTGCCGGGACAGGTGCCATACAGACCGGCCGGGACATGCCTGATAGATCATATGCATTTGGCAGCCAATCCGATGGTGACGGGGCGGGTGGCACCGCAAAAGCCCGATTTCATCCGCCGATATTCAGGACTCATTGCCGTCGACCGGGATTTTATCCGGGTGGAAAATTTCCGAAAGGCAATGATTGTCAACGCGGCGTAGGGTCGGCGGCGGAAAGGCTGGCCTATGCCGGCCTATGATAGAATCGGCATGAAGCCGAAAAGCTTTATAAAAGCAATAATATACAACGCGAAAGCGAAATTATGATAATGGGCGATAAAACGGGCTTTGGCCAAAAAATAATCGGTTTGGCGCGCCACTTGCATCCAGAGGTCAATCCGTTGTACAATAATGGGCTATGGAAAGCCAAAGCAGATTTTGTGTTGTCTTACCCCCGCCGTTATCAGTTCCAATTTTGTCGGTCCCGATCGCATAACAGTTGTTTGCGGATTTAGTGACTAAAAGGTGAATCTATGCGTATAACGCAAGTGCGTGACTATTCCAAGCGTGGCGATGCTCTTGAAATTCCCAACCTGATTCAAGTGCAGACCGCCGCTTATAAACGTTTTCTGCAGTCCGGCGTTGAACCCGACAAACGGAAGAACGAGGGGATTGAGGCGTTGCTGCGCGAAGTCTTCCCAATTGAATCCTATGACCAGAGCATGAAGCTGGAATATGTCAGCTACGAACTTCAACGCGCCCGTTACACACAGGATGAGTGCCGCGCCCTGCGGCTTACCTACGGTATGCCCATGCGCATCAAGGTGCGTTTCAGCCGCAAGGGAAAGGCCGACGTTCAGGAAGAATCGATTTACCTGGGTGAAGTGCCGATTATGACCGGCGGCGGCGAATTTATCATCAATGGTGCCGAACGCGTCATTGTGTCCCAGTTGCACCGTTCGCCGGGCGTTGATTTTGTCATTGACTCCCAGGAAGGCGACCGACCGCTTCATGCCTGCCGGGTGATTCCCGAACGCGGAAGCTGGATTGAAATTAACGTCACCAAAAAAGATGTTCTGGCGGTCCGGATCGACCAATCCAGTAAAATTCCCGCCACCACGTTCCTTCGTGCCATGGATGAAAAATTCGGCACGGATGAATCGCTGCTCAAGGCGTTTTACGAAACCCGGTCCGTGCCCGTCGGGCAGCTTAAGCCGGAATATTATGCCGTTGGTTCCATTATTGATACGCAAACCGGTGAAGAGCTGGTAAAGTCTGGCACGCAAATTGGCGACCGGGTCGCCAAAATTCAGGCCAGCAGCGTTAAAAAGCTGGAGGTCATTGAAAAAGTCATTGACCCGGTCATTCTTAATACCCTCCAGGAAGATGATTCCCACAGCCACAAAGAGGCCCTGCGGAAAATTTACAGCCGCCTGCGTCCGGGCAATCCGCCGAATGACGACAAGGCCAAAACCCTGTTTGCGGAACGTTTCTTTGATGCCAACCGCTATCGGCTCGGCCGCGTGGGTCGTTTCCGCATTAACCGCAAATTTGAACAAAATGTCCCCGAAGATGTAATGACTCTTCGCGCCGAAGACATTCTTGGAAGCATCAAGTACATCATGGAACTGCGCGCCAACAAGGGCTACGTGGACGATATTGACCACCTGGGCAACCGGCGGCTGCGCACGATTGATGAACTGGCCCAGGAAGAACTGCGGAAAGGCTTCCTGAAGCTTCGCCGCACTATTCAGGAACGGCTTTCTTCCAAGGCACAGGATGAAAATCCAAAAATTGTGGAACTGGTGAATTCCAAGAGCATCAGCGCTTCAATCGAATTTTTCTTCGGGCGAAGCGAATTATCGCAGGTGGTGGACCAGACCAATCCGCTTTCCCAGTTGACCCACGAACGACGCCTTTCGGCCCTTGGCCCCGGCGGTTTGAACCGCAAACGCGCCGGCTTTGAAGTTCGCGATGTGCATATTTCCCATTATGGCCGCATCTGCCCGATTGAAACGCCGGAAGGCACCAACATCGGACTGATCGCTTCGCTGTCCATTTATGCGGGTATTGATGAATACGGCTTCCTGATTACGCCGTACCGTGTGGTGGAAAACGGCAAGGTCAGCGGGCAGGTAAAATATCTGCGTGCGGACGAGGAAATGAAGGCCGTGCTGGCCCCGCCGGAAACCGTGGACCCCAAAACGCTCAAGGTTCGGCAGGACCTGTTGCTGGCCCGTGTCAACGGCGATTTGCAGCAGGCCCGCGGTTCAGACATTAATTATGTCGATATTTCCCCCAAGCAGGTCGTGGCTATTTCCGCCGCGCTGATCCCCTTCCTGGAACATGACGACGCCAACCGTGCGTTAATGGGTTCGAACATGCAGCGGCAGGCCGTGCCCCTTCTGATTACCGAACCACCGGTCGTGGGAACCGGCTTGGAAAAGCATGTCCCCGCCAACAGCGGTATGGTCATTCGCGCCGAACGCAGTGGCGTGGTGACCTATGTCGATTCCATGCGCATTGTCATCGACAATTCCGATGAATATATGCTGCGAAAAAACGCCGGTCTTAATGACAAGACCTGCCTGACGCAAAAACCGCTGGTGGCCATGAACCAGAAAGTGAAAAAGAATCAGATTCTGGCCGATGGACCCGCCTGCAGCAATGGCGAGCTGGCCCTTGGTCGCAATGTGCTTGTGGCATTCATGACCTATGACGGCTACAACTTTGAAGACGCGATTGTGGTCAGCGAACGGCTGATCAAGAAAGATACGTTTACCTCCATCCATATCGAGGAATTCGATGTGGAAATTCGGGAAACCAAGCTGGGTCGCGAGGAATTCACCCGTGATATTCCGAATGTCAGCGAAAAGGCGCTTAAGAATCTGGATGAAGATGGCGTCGTCCGCATTGGCACCCGCGTGAGCCCCAATGACATTCTGGTGGGCAAGGTTTCACCTAAAAGCAAAACCGAACTTTCCCCGGAAGAAAAGCTGCTTCATGCCATTTTCGGCCGCGCCGGTGAAGATGTGAAAAATGATTCGCTGGAAGTGCCCGCGGGCACCGAAGGCGTCGTGATCGGTGCCCAGCGATTCAGCCGCCGAACGCATCTGACCGATGATCAGAAGAAGAACCTTCAGAAGGAAGCCAAGCGATTTGCCGTTGAGATGGACGCGCAAATTGCCACGCTGTTCCGGAAAATGACCGATGAAATCAACGGCGTGACCGGCCAGATGATGGTGGATCCATCGACCCGGCAGAAGGTCGGCAAATCCGATCTGGATGAAGTGATTCTGGAACAGGTTGTCAACTTCTCGGTCAACTGGATCAAAGGTCCCGAAGACAGCCGCGAAAAAGCGGTCGTCACCTATAACCGGTACAAGGCCCGCCTGGAAGCGCTTCAGGAAGAAAAAGCCCGCAAACTTGAACACATGAAGCGTGGCGACGACCTTCCGACCGGTGTGCTGGAAATGGTCAAAATTTATCTGGCCACCAAGCGCCAACTTTCAGTCGGTGACAAAATGGCCGGTCGGCACGGAAACAAGGGCGTGATTGCCCGTATTGTTCCCGAAGAAGACATGCCCTTCCTGGAAGATGGAACACCGGTTGATATTGTGCTTAATCCGCTGGGCGTCCCTTCCCGTATGAACGTCGGCCAGATTCTGGAAACCCACCTGGGCTGGGCGGCCGCGATGCTTGGCTTCCAGGCGGTGACGCCGGTATTTGACGGTGCCAGCGAAGACGAAATTCACAAGGCCGTTGAAGAGGCCAACCAGCATGTTCGCAGTCGCCGCAAGGAACTCGCGGACAAAAAGCTGCCTCCCCCGGCGGACGAGAAATTTGTGAAAATGCCGCAAAGTCTGAAGGTAAACCT
>JAJZEY010000199.1:4340-7822 GCA_021805585.1 Planctomycetota bacterium | reverse complement strand
TCATAGAACTTGTGGTTACGCCGCATGTTCCGGCCGTCATTGAGGAAATCGACATTACCCGTGATCCAGACCTGCTGGAAAAATACCGGGACCGCACGCCGGTGGTGCTGGTGGATGGCGTTGAAAAATTTGCCGGGTCGGTGGACCCGGACAAACTGGCGCAGTTGTTCTACGATGAGCTTGGCGAAAAACTGCTGGGCTTTAACTGAATCGCCGGTCCGCCGCGTCGGCACCCCGTGGCAACCGCCAGAGTGTTTTGGCCACACGCCACACTTGGAGATATTCCCGCCATGACCGAGCCAATCGCTTCCGCCTTAAGCCAATTTCCCACCGAATGCCGCCTGGCCATCCGCGTGCGTTATGTGGAATGCGATCCAATGGGGTATCTGCATCATTCACATTATCTGCCGTTTTTTGAAATGGGGCGAACCGAATTGCTGCGTCTGCGCGGCATCAGCTACCGCACACTGGAACAGGAGGGCTTCTTTTTTGTGGTGGCGAAAATAAGCGTCTCATTCAAACGGCCCGCCCGCTACGACGACCAGCTTGATCTTTTAACGCGCATGGTGCGCCAGACCCATGTCCGCATCGACCATGCCTACGAGATTTTCAACACGGCCGATAATCGGCTTTTGTGTACCGCCCAAACCACCATTGCCTGCGTGAATCGCCAGGGGCAGGTCATCGCGATTCCCGCGAGTCTGTCCAGCTCCGCGGGATCCGCGGGAGCCACCTCATGAACCGTGCCCATTGCCCGAATCATTTTTTAATCCGTTTTCAATTCGGGACGTTGTCTAAAATGCCTGGGAATCTCCCATCGTCTCCGGCCAAAATAAATCATGATTAACCATGAATCCAACTCGGAGGCTCCTTCCAATGATGGCATCCACCATGCCGATCTGCTGATTCTTGGTGCCGGTGCGGCAGGTATGATGGCCGCCGTGGCCTGCGCCGAATACCGTCAGACAAACAATTTGCCGCCGCGCCGCATTGTGGTTTTGGAGAAAAATCCGCGCGCCGGCATTAAGGTGCTTGTTTGCGGCGGCGGACGCTGCAACCTTACCAACGCCGGCGATATAAACTTTCTGATTGCGCAATTCGGACGCAATGGTCGATTTCTTGCCCCGGCACTGCATCACTTGAATAACGATGGGCTGCGCGCCTGGTTTGCCGGCCAGGGTGTGCCGACCCACGAAGAACATGATGGCAAAATCTATCCGGATTCCAATCAGGCCAGCAGCGTGGTCAATGCCTTGCTGGCCGCCATGGACCGCCTGGGTGTGCAGGTTCAGGCCGGTGCGGCTCATGCCGCCGCCGGCGTGCAACGCGATGCGGCCACAGGTGATTTTCTGATTACCACTATTGGTGGAATTCTTTGGCGGGCCGGAGCTTTGCTGATTGCCGTGGGCGGACAAAGCTATACCCGCATGGGTACCACCGGCGATGGCTACCGTTTTGCGGAGGCTCTTGGGCATGCCGTGGTCACGCCGCGGCCCGCGATTGTGCCCCTGTTGTGCAAACAGGCCTGGGTCTGTGAGCTGCAGGGTTTGGCTGTGCCCGATGTGGAAGTGCGTATTGAATCTCCCGGCCCGCTTCCCCGACTCGCCACCGGTAAGCCGACACCCAGCGTCAATGATCTTCTGTTTACGCATTTTGGTCTATCCGGTCCGGCGGTGCTCAACGTATCGGAAATTGTCGCCGAACTGCTGGAAAAATTTTCCGACATGACCCTGCGGATCGATTTCGCCCGGCACCAGACCCGTGAACAGCTTGCCGACCGCCTGCGGCAATGGCACGATACCCATGGACGCAAACTCGTCCGGACCATGCTTGGTGAACTGCTTCCCCAGCGCCTCGCGGATCTGTTCTGCAGATTGGCCGGGGTGAACGAATCCCAAATATGTTCCCAGTTGTCCGCCCAGCATATTCACACCATTCTGGAATTAATTAAAACCTGCCGCGTCACGGTGTATGCCACCCGCGGTTTTAAGGAAGCCATGGTCACGGCAGGCGGCGTAAGGCTGGATCAGGTGAATCCCCAAACCATGGAATCCCGCATTTGCCGCCACCTGTTCCTGGCCGGTGAAGTCCTGGATTTAACCGGTCCCAGCGGCGGATACAATTTGCAATTGGCGTTTTCCACGGGCCACTTGGCCGGTCAGAGCGCCGCACAAATAGAATGAATCCGTCGGCCGGGGCGGGTTTCGGTTAAAGTCCCCCGTTTAATTCGGGCGTTTGAATGAATAAGCTCTCGGATTTACACTTCTTTCATGAATCAGGAATCCAATACCATGCCCCGGAATGTCGCTGTCGCCGAAACGATCGCCATTGTCGGTGTCGGTTTGCTTGGGGCGTCCCTTGGCCTGGCTATTAAAAAGGCCGGCCTGTGCGGACGCGTGATTGGCATTGGCCGCGCCGATTCCCCATCGCTGGAACAGGCCAGGCGAATCGGCGCGATCGATGAAGGTTTTGTGGATCCGGCCGTCGGAGTCGCCGGCGCGCAAATGGTGGTGCTGGCCGCGAATGTCGGTCAGTTTCCAGCGATCATGGATCAGTTGCGGCCCGCGCTGGCACCCGGGGCGCTGGTAACGGATGTGGGGTCTACGAAAATGCAGGTCATGCGCTGGGCGGCCAGGCATTTGCCCAATACCTGCGATTTTATCGGGTCGCATCCGATGGCCGGTTCCGAAAAGCGCGGCCCGCTGGCCGCCCGTGCCGACCTTTACCAGGATGCCCTTTGTCTGCTATGTGCGCCCGCCGTGCGGGGGCGGGGCAGCGCCACGCCATCACGCATCAGTGCGGCAATGCAAAAAGTCGAAGCTCTCTGGAAGGGAATCGGAATGCGAACCCTCCAGATTGATGCCCGTGGGCATGATTCCTGGGTCGCGGCTATCAGCCACCTGCCCCATGCCGTCGCCGTGGCCACCGTATTGGCTGCCGCCCGCACGCCGCAGGCGTTTCCCGCCATCGCTGGCGGCTTTATGGATACCACACGCGTCGCCGGTGGAGATCCGGCCATGTGGGCGGACATTTTCCTTACCAATCGCGGGCCTGCCCGCCGCGAAATTACCGAAATGATTCGGAATCTAAAAAAATTGCAGGCGGCCATTTCCGGCAATGACCGGCCAAGAGTCCTGGATATTCTTCAGCAGGCTCGCACGCTGCGCGCCGATATTGCCGCCAGCCGAGCCGTCCCGACCACCAGACCGTCTCCGCCCCGGGAAACTCCCGACGGGACCGGGCATTTATAACTGGACGAAAATCGCGCATAATACCGGTGTAAGCCGCCGCACGACGGCAGGCTGTCTGTCGCCGGGACGGGAAATGTGGCGGGTTGCGCGTTCGAATGGAAACGGGCGTCAAAGGATAGGTCGGACCGCCTGAAAAAATGGCGGACCGGCGTTCGGAGCTTTATTGCATGGCAGTTTTTCGTGTTGAAATTCACCCGCGGAACCCCGCCGACGATCCAGCCGGCGCGGCCC
>JAJZEY010000199.1:0-4330 GCA_021805585.1 Planctomycetota bacterium | reverse complement strand
TCCGGGCTGCCTGCGGAACATAACGCGGCACTTCGCCAACGGCAGGTCCAGCGCATCGCTGATGAACTGCTCGCCGACCCGGTCACCGAGCGGTTTGTGATCGGCGTCAGCACACCGACGGATGGCTGTCTCGTGGAAGTGCATTTAAAGCCCGGAGTGATGGACCCGGTGGCGGCCAGCACGGAACTGGCCATCGCCGACCTCCTCGGTGTGCCCCATGGTGAAAAAATGTTGCCCGCCCAAGTGCGCACCGGCCGACAATATGTACTTTCCGGAACGCTCTTAGGTCAGGCCGCCGCCGACTTGGCGCATCGCCTGTTGGCCAACGACAGTATCGAAGAAATTCATTTTTCCCCGTTTTTGCCTGCGGAATTTCCCCGCGGCCACGCGTACGCATTCAAGCGGGTGGAAGTCGCCATCCGGAATCTTTCAACGGATGAACTCGCGCAGCTTTCGCGGCGCGGGCATCTGTTTCTGGATACGGCCGAAATGCACGCGATTCAGGACTATTTCCGTCAACAGGACCGCGACCCCACCGATGTGGAACTTGAAACACTCGCCCAGACCTGGAGCGAACATTGCGTTCATAAAACACTTAAGGCCAGAGTTCATTTTACTCATCATCCGGCGCAAACCGACAACGCCGGTCACGAACACCATGCCCCTGGCGACCATGCCGAAACCATTGATAATCTGGTCAAATCCACCATTTTCCGCGCCACTGGTGAATTGGGACTCGATTGGACTTTAAGCGTATTTAAGGACAACGCCGGCGTGATCGCCCTGGACGACACCCACGCCGTCTGTATGAAAGTCGAAACCCACAACCGCCCCTCGGCTATCGAACCTTACGGTGGGGCCGCCACCGGCATCGGCGGCTGCATTCGTGATGTGATCGGTACCGGCGGCGGGGCCAGGCCATTCGCCTCCACCGATGTATTCTGTTTTGCCGACCCGCGAACCGCGCCTGAAAAAGTGCCCGCCGGCGTCATTCACCCGCGGCGCACCGCCCAACGTGTCGTGGCGGGTGTGCGCGATTATGGCAACCGCATGGGTATTCCAACGGTAAATGGTGCGGTTTATTTCGACCCGCGCTATATTGGAAATCCGCTGGTATTTTGCGGCACCGTCGGCCTGCTGCCGCGATCCATGGCGCAAAAAGGCGAAGCGCGACCCGGAGATCGTATTATTCTTGTCGGCGGACGGACCGGCCGGGATGGAATTCACGGGGCGACATTTTCCAGTGATGTCCTGACCGACAAACATGGCGACGAATTCAGCCATGCCGTCCAGATCGGCAATGCCATCACGGAAAAGAAAATGCTGGATGTCATTCTTCAGGCGCGTGATTATCCCGACGGTCCGCTGTTTGTCGCCATGACCGACTGTGGTGCCGGCGGTCTGTCCAGCGCTATTGGGGAAATGGCCGGGCAAACCGGTGCGACCGTGGAACTCGACCGCGCTCCTCTGAAATACCAGGGACTCAACTATGCCGAAATCTGGATCAGCGAAGCCCAGGAACGCATGGTGCTTGCGGTTCCACCTGAAAAAGTTCAGACGCTCCTGAATCTTGCCGCCAGTGAAGATGTGGAAGCTGTGGATATCGGCCTTTTTGACGGCTCCGGGCGTCTGACGCTGCACTATCAGGGACACATTGTTGCCTCCATGGATATGGCCTTTATCCATGACGGTCTGCCGCGCCCGACGCGTACCGCCGTCTGGCAGGAACCGGTCCTGGCGGATCCGGTGCTTTCGCCGCCGGAAAATTATGCCCAGGTGCTTGAATCGTTATTTTCCATGCCAACCATTGCCAGCAAACACTGGATCATTCGCCAGTACGACCACGAAGTGCAGGGGGGGACTGTAATTAAGCCCCTGGTCGGGCCAAATGGCGACGGCCCGGGTGACGGAGCCGTGCTGTGTCCGGTGCCCGGAAACCCCCGCGGTGTGGCGCTGGCGGTCGGTTGCCAGCCCCGTTTCGGGGATATTGATCCATATCAGATGGCCCTCAATGGCATGGATGAAGCGATTCGCAATATTGTCTGTGTCGGTGGAGATCCCAGCCACACTGCCGTGCTGGATAATTTCTGCTGGCCCAAATGTTCCGACCCCATGCACCTTGGAGCACTGGTGCGGGCCTGCCAGGCCTGTTATGACGGGGCGATGGCCTTTCGCACGCCATTTATTTCCGGGAAAGATTCCCTTTCCAACGAATTTATTACCGACACCGGTCGCCGAATCTGTATTCCATATACCCTCCTGATCAGCGCCATCAGCATTGTTCCTGACACCCGCCGCTGTATCACCATGGATGCCAAAGCCCCGGGCAATCATCTGATTATTGTCGGGAATACCGCACGCGAACTCGGCGCATCGCATTACTGGTCTTTGCGGGGCCATACCGGCCGGTCTTTGCCGGTGGTAAATCTGCGCACCGCGCCGCGCGTCCATGCGGCGGTGGCCGGTTTAATTGCCGGCGGCCTGATTGCCTCCGCCCATGATCTTTCAGAAGGCGGGCTGGCTGTCGCCCTGGCGGAAATGCTTTTCGCCGGTCGGCTGGGCGCATCCATTGACCTGGCCGCCGTGCCCTGCACCGAAGGCGCGGATAGTGATGAAGTGCTGCTGTTTGCTGAATCCGCTTCCCGGTACATTCTGGAAGTGACCCCCGAAAACTTTGATGCCGTGGTCAAAGCTTTACGTGGTCTGCGTTTTGGCCTGCTTGGCCAGGTCACGCAAAAGCCGAATCTGGTCATTCGTTCCGCGCGGGCCGGGTTTCTGATGGATGAACCCGTGGAACGCTTCCGGCACGCGTGGATAAAACCCCTGGACTGGTAAGCCGGACTGGTGAACTGGACCGGTAAGCCAAACCGGTAAAACCACAAAGCTCTTGACCTTCAATGCCCCGCTTCCCGACGGGCTATAATTTCAGACATCGCCGCACCGCGCGTCGCCACGCCCAGCGCGGCAAGAAGTTTTTCAACATGTTTTTCAATCGTGCGGCGGCTCAAAGAAAGCGCTTCGGCAATTTCCCGGTTGCTTGCCCCCCGCAAAATCAGAGCCAGTACTTCCGCCTGTCGCCGGGAAAGGCCGTATTCCATCAGGCTTCCAATTTCCACATCAATTGTGCTGCGCACCAGCCTTAAAACGAATCGATCCGTCGCTAACGCACGAAGCTCCGCCGTCATTTTAAGCCCGTTTATTTCCAGGCCGGCACGGATCGGCCTCTGATTAATTTCCGCCCCCACTATTGCGACCTCCACCCAGGATTTCAGCGCTGGCGGCAGCCTGGAACCGGCTATCGGCCCGGCCGTCAGACCCAGCATTTGACGCGCCGGTTTGTTGATATATCGTATCGCCCCGGCCGCTCCCACCACCAGCACGCCCATATCCAGAGTGTCCAGAATATCTTTAAATTCCGACAAATGGCCGGTCAGTTCCTGACTCACATGCGACCCCGCCCATGCGCGGCTTATTTGTGGTTCCAATGCGCAAAGAATTTGCCGACTATACGTCGCCGCGCTTTTATCCCTGATCCGCTCCAGTAAATCCGCTTGCGCCTTTTCCCATTCTGGCGGCGGCATTGGATGTTCATCAGTCCAGTTCGCATGCGGGTGCCGGCTGGAAATTTTTGAATTGTCCTGCCCGCTTGGGTAAACGGGCCCCTTGCCCGCCCGCGCCCGTCGGCCGCCAGTCTTTTTGCGGAGACTCGTTTGTGCGGCCGTCAACGCGGATACATGAACCTGTACCATGGTTTCCAGCAGCAAAAACAAATCTCTTGGATTCAGCGGCAGCATACTTCAACCAAATCTCTATCTCTTCAGCCATGAAGAGCGCGGTTCCTGGCCCAGCCCCTATTTTACCCCATGTAGGGGCTTTCGCACACAAGCCCGATTTCCCATTGCCCGCGGTCATGTGAACCGCCGCATTGCCGGCCCGGATGCCAAAGCCGGCCGCCGACATCGGGCCTTATGGCTGTTTCTTCAACGTCGGCAGCTTGGGCAGCTTTAATCGGGGCGGCTGGCGCGCCGACAGTGCCTTAAACAACGGCTGGTTAATCGCCAGGGGCATGGTTCCCATGGATGCAAAATATTGCTTAAGCCGGGCGTAACCGCTGGTTTTCACAGAAACCGGTGCAATGCTGTTTTGGTTGGTCACCATATACCAGGAATTGTCCGTCGCACCTCCCTGCGGCTTAATAAGTTTGTAACTCCACATGGCCGATGCCCATCCGTAACGGGCAAATGTGTCGTAGTCCTTTCGCATCATGGCCGGGCCGCCGCTCTGGTTGTTGACCACATTAAATTCGCCGACAAATAAGGATGTGTTCACC
>JAJZEY010000043.1 GCA_021805585.1 Planctomycetota bacterium | reverse complement strand
CATCTGTCGGCCGCGAAAGGCTTCTACCTGAGTGCGCACAATTTTGATGATCAATTTACGCAATGTCCACGGGCTTCCATCATCCGAACTCGGCGGCAACGGTATAGAATAATCATCAAATAAATTCTTTCTCTTTCCCAATTGTCGTGCAGAAATTGTGATCATACAGATACCCAAATACACATCGCAGCATCGCCTTTATTTGGACCGGCCCTCAGCATTATAAGCCGCCTGCGCAACCAGCTGTTGCCAAAAGTCCGATTCCCTCAACAGCTATTTATACATGGCGGCTGGCGCATCCGCCACCGCCCCCGCCCAGCGGTTTGAGGAGGCCCATGTTTCCGGCAACTCAACGAAATGTTCCCGCCCTCAGCGTATCCAAGCCGGAGCTTTACGCCCAGGCGGATATCCTGACGGTGCATGGCAACCATGTGGAAGGCAACAGGAATTTGCTGGCGATGTTCACCGGAGAGGCGCAACTCAATAGCCGGCCGCATGAAAGTACCGGCACACCAAAGCGGGAAACTCTGTTCGCTGACCCACTGCAATCACGCTGGCGGCGAATCAGGCCATGGATTATTAGACGCGGGTTAATTTTCTATTTGTTTCTTGCAAAAGTGTCCATCATTATTATAATTCCGACAGAGCGGATCGGGAGAGACTTTTCGTAAAATAGCTCTCCCCTTCATGACGGCAAGTGTGCGACGGCGGATCGTTTTATCGGCCCACACCACGCCGCTTTTTGGAGAGCATTTTATGAAAACACGTTCCCATCGGTTTGCACCTGTTGCCGCGTCGGTAACCTGTCTGGCGATAGCGGCGGCGTGTGGTATGGCGTC
The DNA here is from genome assembly GCA_021805585.1 of Planctomycetota bacterium. The sequence continues at coordinate 6,978 of JAJZEY010000043.1, read as the reverse complement.
CACCGCCCATGCCGCGCAATACAATCTTACCATTATTCCCAGTCCCTCCGTTGCCAATGGCATTAATGATTCCGGCACAGCTGTGGGGTCGTATAACGGCGCTGCGTTCAGTTACAGCGGCGGCGTAACCACCAGTATCGGGGTGAATAATCCGCTTGTATTTACTTCAGCCAACGCCATTAACAGCGGCGGCACGGTGGTGGGCGAGGCTTTTAACGGGACGACGGAGCAGGCTGCGATTTTTACGTCCACCGCCAATATTTTCCTGGGCAGCGCCACCTACAACAGCCGGGCGACGGCCATTAATGCCGGCGGGACAATTGTCGGCGATGCAAGAAATTCCGCCGCCGGTTACCAGGCGGTGATTTTTTCCGCCACGCCGGGAACGCCTCCCACGATTATTGACGCTGCAAACAGCAACGCGACAGCCATTAACATCGGCGGCACAATTGTGGGTGTTACCTCCGTGGCCAATGTGAATCATGCATTCAGCTACACATCTTCCGGCGGCCTGAAGGATTTAGGAACGTTCGGCGGCACCGCCGGATATGCCAACGGCATCAATGATTCGGGAACGATCGTCGGCGATTACGCCGATTCCAATGGAAACGCCTATGCCGTAAGCTACGCCAACGGGGTCGTAACTTCATTGGACAGTTCGGGGACTTACGCGATGAGCGTCGCGACGGCGATTAACAACAGCGGCACGATTGTCGGTTATGCGGGTGCGGGTCCGATCGGCAATACATTGCCGATCGCATTTGTGTATTCCAATGGCGTACTTTCCAATTTAAATTCGCTGGTATCCGGCCTTCCCGGTGGAGAGTCTCTGGTGCAGGCCACTGCGATAAACACCAATGGGGATATTGTCGGATTCGGCAATTCGGGTCCCGATACAGCGGCGTTTGGATTTCTACTGACGCCGATTCCAGCCGGCGTCGCCGCACCGCTGCCCGGATCGCTGCCGCTTTTGTTGATGGGCACCGCCGGCTTGGGACTGGCCTTACTGGCCGCCAAACGCCGGAAGGCACTGTGATGACATCTCTGTGAAAGTACTGTGAAAGCACGGTAATAGTACGGTAAAAGTACGGGGAAAGCACGGGGCAATCAATCGTGCCGCCATCCGTCGGCTGCACCAACAGGCGGATGTTTTGAATGCGCGAGTGTATTATTCCCCGCCAGACTCTGGCGGCCAGGGCTGCCCCAGGGCCTGCGGGCCGGGACGATTGCGCGATAACACCGCCAACGCCAACAGGGCCGCCAGATAGGGCAGCATTTGAAACAGTTGAAATGGAATATGCCGCAGCGATTCAAGTAATGCGTTGTGGGCGGTATAGCGGGCGGTTTGCAGCACCTGTTGAAGGGCGTTTATCAGGCCAAAGAACAGGCATCCGATAGTCAAACCGGTAAGGCTCCATCGGCCGAAAATAACCAGCGCCAGCACCACAAAGCCCTGGCCGCCGGTCATGTCTGAAGCGAAAGCATGGGTTCGCATGATACTTAAATAAGCACCTGCGGCACCGGCGCAGCCTCCGGCAAACAGAACCGCCCCCCAACGCCAGGCGCGCACCCGAATGCCGGCCGCCTGACACGCTTCCGGTGATTCACCCAGTGAACGGATAATCAGGCCCATGCGGGTAAACCGCAACATGAACCAGACCGCAAACCCCAACAGGACGCCGCCATAAAACAAGGAATATTGATCAAAAATAACTCTTCCGAAAAATGGTAGATGCCCCAGATACGGCAGCGCCCATTTGTGAAACCCCGCACCGTGCGGCAAAGAAGCGGACAGGTCATGGCGGTGCCGCCAGTGCCGGTAAACCGTCCAGACCGTGCCGCTGGCACCTAAGGCGAAAATATTAATCGCCGCGCCGCAAACGATTTGATCCGCGCGGCCGGAAATAGAAACACAAGCGAAGATCGCCGCCATCGCCATGCCGGCCAGAACACCCACCGCCAGGCCCACCGACCCGTAGCCGCCGCCGGCACCCACATACGCGGCAATGCAGCCCATCAGCATTAAGCCTTCAATTCCTATGTTAATGACGCCCGCAAGTTCAGCCACAAGCTCGCCTATTCCGGCAATGACCAGCGGCACGGCGGCGGCCACCATCTGCTGGGCAAGAAACGTCACAATATTTTCCCCTGAGCCATTCATGCGTCAGTGGCCCCTTTCGCGGCCGGCCCGTGCTGATCCGGCGCGGGCGGCGGGGCGGCGTCGGTTTGGCTGGAAATGACCGCCGGTGGCACAGGATTCCCCGCCCCGGGCGATGCGGTGCCGCTGTCCGGCGGAAGGGTGGCCAGCCGCCGGCGCTGCATAAATGCAATCAGCAGCAGCATCACCAGCACGACCATGCCCTTAACCACATTGGCGATATTGTGTGGCAAGCCCAGTGAGCTTTCTTCCACACGTAAAGCGCCGGTATCCAGCAGGCCGAAAAACAGTGCCGCAAAGGCGATGCCGATCGGATTAAGCCGGCCCAGCAAAGCCACCGCGATTCCGGCGTAACCATAGTTGCCGAAATCGGCGGTCATGAAATGCGTCACACCCATTACCTGAAAAGCACCGCCCAGACCGGCCAAACAACCGCTGATACACATGGCCATAAACTGCCGCGTTTCCACGGGTATACCGGCGTGTTTGGCGGCTCGTGGATTTAAGCCACTGACCAGGGTCTGAAATCCAAACGGTGTCTGCCGGTTAATAATGTACATGAGAACGGCCAGGGCAAAAGCAACAATAATTCCAATGTGCAGGCTGGAAAATTTAATCAGCACCGGCAACCAGAAAGCCCCCTGCAATTCCGGACTTTGCGGTGCCGCCGTGCCGTGGGCCTGCAACGGGCCGTCCAGGACGGCCCCAACCGCATACAGTGCAATGAAATTCAGCAAAATAGTGGACAGAACAATGGGCACGCCCCGCCAGCGTTCCAGCAGACTTGCCAAGGCCGCCCAAAGTCCTCCGGCCAGCATTCCGCCCACCACCGCAAGCGTCATGACGAAAAATGGCTCGCTGCCGATCCGCCATCGCGTGGCCAGGCCGACACTGACCATGGCACCAACCAGAAATTGGCCCTGGGCACCGATGTTTAACACGCCGCTGCGAAACGCGATGCCCGCGGCCAGACCGGTCAGCAGCAGCGGGCAGGCTTCCGCCAGCGAATTGCCGATATAGTACATGCTTCCAACCGACCCGATGACCCAACGATGCAATATGCCCGCGGGCGGGTAGCCCGCCAGCCGCAGCGCCAGCAGCACAAGCCCCAGTGCCGCAGCGCACGCCACGCACGTTGTCACTATCGATATAATTGCATGTTTAATGTGCCTTATCATGGTCGGCTTCACGGGCGGACTCCCAACATGCTCCGACCGATTTCTTCACGCGAGACGGCGGGCCACGCGGTGGGCGTCAGGCGGCCGGCGTAAAGGACCGATACGCGGTCGCTGATGGCCAGAAGTTCATCAAGATCCGCGTGAACCAGCAAAATGGCCGCTCCCCGGTCCCGCGCCAGCAGCAATTGATTCATGACAAATGCCGTTGCGCCAATGTCCAGACCGCGGGTGGGATTCACCGCCAGAATAAATTCCGGTGATCCGGCAAGTTCCCGCGCCAGAACCACCTTTTGCTGGTTGCCGCCCGAAAGAGCGCCGACCGGGGATTGAATATCGGGGCAGCGGATATCACAGGCGCGCACGCGGTCAAGCGTCCATGTGTGCCAGTGGGCAAAACGCAGCAGACCCCAGCGTACAAACGGTGGTCGCCGATGGTCTTTAAGCATGATATTCGCCTCCACGGAAAGCAGCATCACCAGTCCTTCGGCGCGGCGGTCTTCAGGAATGCAGGCAAATTGCGCCGCGGCGCGGCGCAAAGAATTCCTATTACGTCCTTCACCGGCTATCGGCCCGGCGGAAAGGTGCAAACCCACCGCTGCGGATTTAACGGACCGCGCGGTGGAAATACATTCGACCAGTGCGGACTGGCCATTGCCCTCCAGGCCGGCGATTCCCAGAATTTCCCCCGCGCGCACCTGCAGGGAAATATCGGCCAGAACCGCCACACCGTTGCGCACAATATTCAAGCCGGAAATCTCCAGGCGAACCGCACCGGGCGATGATTCGCCGACTTCGTGCCGCCGCGGCACCATTCCGCCGCCCATCATTTTATCCGCCAGCATGGGCAGCGTTGTGCCGGCCAGCGAATCCGAATAGACCACTTCACCCCGACGCAGAATGGTCATGCGGCCGCACAACGCGGCAATCTGCGCCAATTTGTGACTTATAAAAACGACGGTCATTCCATTGCGGGCCAAAGCGCGGACCGCCGAAAAAAGGTCCTCTACTTCCGCGGGTGCCAGGGATGCGGTCGGTTCATCCAGAATCAGAACCTTGCCCCCCGCGCACAACGCCTTGATAATTTCCACCCGCTGGCGCTGGCCCACGCTAAGGTCGGATACGGTCGCGGAAAGTGGAATTTCCCAGTTAAGTGCGCGCTGCCACTGGTTGACGCGGTGAATCAGGCTGCCACGCCGGCGGGTGAAGAAGCCCGAACCGACCGCCAGAACAATATTTTCCAGAACAGTCAACGTGGGCGTAAGCTTAAAGTGCTGATGCACCATGCCGATGCCCAATCGCCGAGCGACCCGTGGCGAGGCGATGCGCACGGGGTTTTCATTCATGCGGATCGTGCCGGAATCAGGCTGCTGGAGGCCGAACAAAATATTCATCAGGGTGGTTTTCCCCGCGCCATTTTCGCCCAGGACCGCATGAATTTCGCCGGATCCGACGCGCATGGAAACGTTTTGCAATGCCTGGAACGCGCCGAATCGTTTGCTGATATTCTGAAGATCAATCATGCCGGCCAAAATCCCGAAAAAGCGCGGCGACCAAATCAGGCCGCCCCGGTAACTACGGCTCACCTTCGTGGCCGCGCGTGCGATATCAGGCTGTTCAGCGGGGTGACACGACCAGTTTCCCGGCGATCAGCCGTCGGCCGGCGCGCGCCACGGCGGCCCGCATTTCCGGAGTAATGACACTGCCGAACAATTTGGGATTTAGAACCACGACGCAAACGCCGTTGTCCAGATTTTCAGGTTTAACACCGGCCTTGAAGCGGTGTTTTTTGACAGCCAATGCCACCCGCATGAACGCCCGGTCAAGGCGAATCACCGCACTGGCCGGCGTGTACATGCCACAGGTGGAATTGTTGTTCTGATTGCGGTTGGCACCAAACACCCAGACCGCGCGCCCACCGGGTTTAACCTGCCGGTCCGCCTGTGCGACAGCTTCAAACACACCGCGGCTGGCGGCATCCACATTCTGATAAATCACATCGATACCCTGCTGAATAAATGCCTCGGCCTGACTTTTGGAAAGCGCCGGCTGGTCCCAACTGGTATAGGCCTGGGCCACTTTGATATGCGGATGGATGCTGCGGGCACCAGCACGAAAGCCGCGGTAACAGGCCACCACGGAGGGAATTTTTTCCCCACCGATAAAGCCGATTTTTCCGGATTTGGAAAGCATGGCGGCCAGTACGCCAAGCTGGTATGAGGGTTCGGAAAGGTCGAAATTCAGTGTGGCGATATGCGGTTTGGCCATGTCCGCGCCGCTGATGGCGAAATGGGTTTTGACACCTTGCGCGGCCACCTGGGTGGCGGGCACCAGAAATTCATAGCCATGGCCGATGACCAACTGATAGCCGCGCATGGCATAATCACGCATCACATTAACCGCCCGCACGGGGGAAACATGTTCCACCACGGATACATGGGCGTGGAGTTTTTTGCCGACGCGCAGAATCGCATCGCGGCCCTCCTGATTCCATCCGCCGTCCGTAATGGAGCCGGAACAAACAAGGGCGATTTTCATTTTTGCGCGGGCTTGCGCCGACCAGAGCAAAGAACCAGCCTGCGCGGGAATCAGAAAAAGAAGAAGCAGAATCCAGCGCGGCGGAAACAGAATGGGCGATTTACACAGCATGGCAGCTCCTTGTGATATTCACCGGCGGCGCGATCAACCGAATTATTGGTCAAGGCGACGGGAAAAGCCAGTGCTCGGTCAATCCAAATTTGCAGACTTGACAGCACACCGATCGGGATGGTCCCATGTTCGCCTTGGCCGCTCATTATATCCGCGCCATGGGTGAAATCGGCAATCTGGTTGCCTGGTCACCAGAATCCAGGCGGAGCTGCGTGAATATCACCGAACGCCGGGCGGCAATTTTCGCCCAATTCGTCGGCGGTCGCGAATGCCCCGGAGCGGGCGTATATGGTCTGCGCTTCGGGACAACTTTGCGGGCCAATCCGCTGCGCCCAAACCGGTCCGCCGTTTCCGATGGGGCCGCCAAATTTCCGACCAACAGGCAAAATGGCCGGTTAAAAGCCCCACCAAGATTCATGAACACCTATTGGCGTTTATCGGGCGAAAGTTTACGGATACGCACCCCAATAGCCACGTACAGGCCCGTATCAATCGACCACCAATTGCCATATTCCAATGACACCCCGTAGCCAGGCATCTTACCCATGAGCCGCAAATCGCTTGTGGTGCGGGCATCTTGCCTGCTGGTCGTAAATCACTCTGTTCGTCGGCAGCTCATCACTGGCCGTTGAAACTTAGCGTTGTGCATTTGTGGCATGGCGGTAACAATCGATATCCGCCACGGTCATCTTCCGTCCTCCGCGGCCCCTGCGGTGAATTTTATTTAAATCCCTGCGCGGCAACGCAGCGTTTTAACTGATTGACCATTCGCTTGAACGCCAGCACCAGATGCCGCCGAAGACGGCGTTTCATCAAGATTTGGGCGGACGCCTTGGGTACACGACGAAGTCGGGCAAGACGCCCGACCCCCAATGGGAGTTTATGGCGGACGGGACGCCTTTTTTTGAGCTTCGGTCGATTGAGCCAGGAGGCGAAATCCCGGTGTGGCAGGAGCCGCTAATTGGGATTGATCACCTATTCCACTTTTCACCTGCG
>JAJZEY010000441.1 GCA_021805585.1 Planctomycetota bacterium | reverse complement strand
GCGTCGCCGGTGATAGTACCAGTCGCTCTTCCGCGCATACCGGTTACTGTCACGCTGCGATTTCCCGACAGCCAGTACATTGCCGCCGCCCATGCCTACCTGCGTGGGATTCAACGCAGGATTGCCGCCGGCCTGCCGGCGGCGGTCGCTTCGGTGGCGTCCGTCTTCATCAGCCGCTGGGACAAAGCGGTCGTGAACAAAGTTCCCGTGGAGCTGCACAATACGTTGGGAATTGCAATCGCGGCTGACGTTTATAAAGCCTACCGCGACCTGCTTGCCGGCAATACGTGGAAGAAACTCGCGGCCGAAGGAGCCATTCCCCAGCGGCTGCTTTGGGCAAGCACCGGCACGAAAGATCCTGCCGCCCCGGACACATTTTACATTACCGCACTGGCGGTCCCGGACACGATTAACACCATGCCGGAGGAAACCCTTCTGGCATTTGCCGACCATGGCAAGATCACCGGGATCATGAACACCGACACCGCCTATTCCGCCGTGGTCTTCAATCGTTTTGCCAATGCCGGAGTGAATATCCTTGAGTTGGCGGCACAACTGCAAAAAGAGGGCGCGGAATCGTTCGTAAAATCATGGAATGATCTGCTGGCGGCCGTGACACGCAAAAGTCAGTCCCTGACCGCGACTTCGGCGTAAAACAAGTCGCAAAAGCCCGTGGTATCCGCCGACAAAAAGTCGTGTTTTGCCGGGCAGGACGCTGGCGGGCGGGTTCCCATCGTCGGATGGCAATCGCCACACCTTGGCGACTTGACCGCGCGCCACTGGCCGGAATGCTCCGCGGCGTTCATAATGCCGGGAATGAATGCAATCATGCCGAATATCTGGCTGCTGGCCATTTTTGTTTCGATTCTGGGCTGCTGTGTGGGCAGCTTCATTAACGTGCTGATCTGGCGGCTGCCGTTTCTGGGCCATCCGACGGAATTCAAGGGAATAAAAGCGCCCATGACGCTTAGCTGGCCACCTTCGCATTGCCCGCATTGCCATCGGGCGGTGCGCTGGCGGGAAAATCTGCCGATTATTTCCTGGCTATTTTTGCGCGGCCGCTGCGGCGGCTGCCATAAGCCTATTTCCCCGCGGTATCCGCTGGTGGAACTGGGCACGGGCATGATCTTTTCAGGAATTTTCGCGGCTTATTACATTTCGCACTGGTTTGCGAACAGTTTCAACGGCATGGCCCACGGAGGTCCGACGCTGATTCTGGATTTGTTTTATATTGGGGCACTGCTGGCCGCATCAGGCGTGGACGCGGATTGGTTTATTATTCCGCTGCGGCTGCCGTGGCTGATAATCGTCGGGGCACTGCTAAGCAGTGCCGCGGGTGGCCAACCGATGCTGCCGAGCCTTGCCGCTCATTCGGCAGCCAGCCGCTTCGCGGTCGGCGGGGCGGCCGGCCTGCTGATATCTTTTATTCTGCTGCGTGCCGGCATTTTACCGCGCAGCTTTTCCGGACAGGCGGATGCGTCGTTAAACGCTACCACAGCCGCAACGGAGTCGGCGACCAGCGACTTTATCGCCAGTCCGCCACACCTGCGCGGCGGTCCGCTGATATTGGCGGCGGCTGTTCTTTTATTGCTGCAAATACCGGCATGGCTGCTTCTTTCCCGGCAAGCCGCGGTGCTGATGCTGCTTATTTCCGGAATTCTGATATTCCTGCTGGGCGTTCTACCGCGTCGGGTGTCGGCCACCGGCGAAGGAGACCTGGCTTCGGAAGTGCTGGATGAATCCGCCGTACCGAATGCCCGACGCGAAATATTCAAAGAACTGATTTTTGTGCTTCCAATTATCGCCCTGGGCACAACGGCTGCCTGCACATCGTTGCCGCTGCCGGCTGGCGCGGCACTGGACCGTGTTTACGGCACGCTGCTGGGCCTTGTGGCCGGCGGCGGCATTGTATGGTTCTTCCGGATTTTCGGGACCCTGCTGCTGGGCCGCGTGGCCATGGGCCTGGGCGATGTGCATCTGATGGCCGCTGTGGGTGCGGTACTTGGGGCACCGCTGGCGGTGATTGCATTTTTTATCGCGCCATTTTTGGCGCTGATCTGGGTAGTGGTATTGAAAATCATGCGGCGGCCGAATGTTTTACCATTTGGCCCATGGCTAAGTGTGGCGGGCATTCTGGCTTTGCTGATTGGTCCGCCCATTCAAGGGTGGTACGCGCGGCAATTGTATCCCCAGTCGCCGCGGACACGGATCAATTCCGGACAGGTGATCTGGCCGGGCGACAGGCCGGCGGCAACCCCGTCGGTTAACCGCCCCTGATGCAATATGGCCACGCGGCCCGATATCGCTTGTGTATGGGCAACGAATTCGGCGGCAGGCTTGGCACAAATGGACAAATGGCGTAACGTAGCGGCGTTTCAAAGATCCTAAGGGCTGAAAAACAGGGGAGTTCCATGCTGGCAAAAGTCCACAGTTTCGTGCTTCAGGGCATAGATGCTCTGCGCTGCGAAGTGGAAGTTAATTTAGCCAACCGCGACTACGATGTGCCGATCATCGTGGGGCTTGCGGACAAGGCTGTCAGCGAATCGCTGGATCGTATTCAAATTGCCATGACCAATTCCGGCTATCCGTTTCCCAATCAGAAGCTGCTGGTAAATCTGGCGCCGGCGGACATAAAAAAGGAAGGCAGCGCACTGGAACTGCCTATCGCATTAGGCATTCTTCAGGCGGCCCGCGCTATTACCACCGACCGGCACAAGAACATACTGGTGGCCGGTGAACTGGCTTTGGATGGTTCCGTGCGGCCCATTCGCGGGGCGCTTTCCATGGCCATGCTGGCGGTGGAAAGCGGATTTTCCGCCGTGCTGCTTCCCCCGGCCAACGCCCGCGAAGCCTCGGTGGTGCCGAATCTGGAAGTGTACGCCATTGATTCACTGGCCACGATGGTCGGATTCCTGAATGGGCAACTGGAACTTGAGCCGGAAAGTCCGGTTGAGCTTGCCGGCAGCGCGCTAAACGGAAATTATGATGTGGACTTCGCGGAAGTCCGCGGGCAGGAAACCGCCAAGCGGGCGATGACCATTGCGGCGGCGGGCAATCATAACGTGCTGCTTCTTGGACCGCCCGGAGCGGGCAAAACCATGCTCTGCCAGCGGCTTCCGACCATTCTTCCCCCGCTTACCCGGCAGGAGGCGCTGGAAACATCGCGAATTTATTCCGCCTGCGGCCTGCTGCCGCGTGAAACCAGCCTGCTAAGCAGCCGCCCGGTGCGGATGCCGCACCATACGGCAAGCGGCGCGGCACTGATTGGGGGCGGCACGATTCCGCGTCCAGGCGAGGTATCCCTGGCGCACCATGGGGTGCTGTTTCTGGATGAATTGCCGGAATTTTCCCGGCACGTGCTGGAAATGCTGCGGCAGCCGCTGGAATCCGGCACGGTAACGATTGCCCGGTCACATTCCAGCGTGACCTTCCCCGCTCGATTTATGCTGGTGGCGGCCATGAACCCGTCCCGGTCGGGCCGCGGCACACTGGACCGCCGCAATGCCAAGGCCACCGAACAGGCGGACATGGATAAATATATGAGCAAGCTTTCGGGTCCGCTGCTGGAGCGAATTGATATCCATCTGGAAGTGCCTGCGGTGACCTATCGGGATCTGACCAGCCGCACGGTGGGAACCGACTCGGCAAAAATGCGGGCCGCGGTGGAAAAGGCGCGGGCCGTTCAGGCCCGGCGATTTGGCCCCCAATGTACCACCACCAACGCCTCCATGAAAACACGTCAGTTGAAGGAATTCTGTCCGCTGGATGATACCTGCATGTTGCTGATGAAGCAGGCCATGGAAGAACTGGGGTTAAGCGCCCGCGCTTTTGACAAAGTCCGCCGCCTGGCCAGAACCATCGCGGATATTGACGGCGTGGACCAGATTACCCCCGCCCAGATCACCGAAGCGGTGGGCTACCGAATTCTGGACCGGAAATATTGATTTTCCGGACTTGCGCGGTCTTCCCGTCAGGCCAGGCGACCGCGGCATGACACGCAATCGTCGGCGGAAGCGATGGGTCGCGTTGTGTCCCGCCACCGCGACGGCTATCGGGAACTTTGCCCGATGGATGCCCCGGCCAGGATGTTCTTCCTGACGGCGTTCCGGGCGGCAAACCGGAAAATCTTCGGAAAACCGCCGCTGTTTTCGGGAACCAGCCGATAATACCTTTCGTATAATAGTGTCATACCGCCGGGCGGGCGGCGCACCGTTTGCGTTGTGTTTTGCCGACGCGGCAGGTATAACAGAGTTAAACAACCTTCCTGATATCGGGAATTCCTTATATCGGGAATAACCGGGAGCACGTGACATGCCGACCAACAAACCCGCCGCAGCGGCAAGATCCGGACGCATGCCCAAAGATCAGCTTCTGGCCTTTAAAGTGGACGCCAAGCTTGCGGAGCTTCTTGTCGGCGTTAAGAACCGCAGCGAACTGATTCGTGATGCGGTGTATGCCTATCTTGGCCATCTGTGTCCGCTGTGTGAAGGCAAAGGAACCATACCGGCCAACCGGAGCCATGAAATTGAGTTGCTGCTCGCCCAGCTTGAATTTGCAACCTGTTCAGGTTGCCACACGGCACTTCCGGTTATGCCGCGGCTGCGGAAACTGGTGGGCACCATGCCGCGTCAAGACCGTCAACGCCTGAAGGAATTTGAGCGGACCGGGGAGCTTCTTTGTTCGGACTGTTTTGAAAAAGCGGACCAATGTGACAGTTGCGGCCAGCATGTGCCGCAGGGGCATTTGCCGAACCATGTCCACAAAATTCACCCGCATAATGCCGGCCGAACCGCGAAAGTTTTCAGGCGGTCCGCACAAAAGACTCCTTCCGCACGTAGGAAGGTAAGCGGCGTGGAATCCGGACAAGGCTAAAGGGCGTGGACCGGGTGGCCAAGGTTGTGCCCGTTGTGTTTTAATGTCGTCGGCTTTGGGTCGGAGTCATTTCCCATGTTTCTAACTGCTGTTAATTTATGGAATCCAAGCGGGATCGGCATGGGATTGGTCATGATTCTGGCCACCGCGCTGCTGCTGGGATTCGTCCATGGCATCACGCCGGACGAACACACGTGGCCTATTACCTTCAGTTACGCGATTGGCAGTTATTCCTGGAAAGGGGGCATGAAAGCGGGATTTTTGTTCTCGCTGACATTTACTTTGCAGCGTGCCATCGCGTGTGAATTGGCCTATTTTGCGATTAACGCGATCCGGCCCATTATTGAAAGCAACATCTACAACAGTCTGGTTTATATTATTGTCGGCGCGGTGATGACCGGATCGGGCCTTTACATTGTGCGCCGGGGTAAAATCTGGCACATGTTTCACACCCACAAAATGCTGCATTCCGAAGGGGGTGCCAATCCCCAAACCGCGCCATGGTGGATGCCCATGGTGCACGGCTTTATTGCCGGCTGGGGGACCGGCGCGTTTGCCATAATTCTTTACACGGCCCTGGCACCCAACATGGGCAGCCCGTGGCTGGCGTTTCTGCCCGGAGTTGCGTTTGGCGTCGGAACCATGGTCATGCAGATTCTCATTGGCGGTTTGTTTGGCCAATGGATGGCCCGCCGCAAACTTTCGGAAAATGCCCGCGTGCTGCTGGCCAGGCTTATGTCCGGGCGAACCCTTACCTGGGGCGGGGTGGGCTTTATGCTGGTCGGTGGTCTGGAAGTGCTGTTCCCAAAACTCAGTGGAATTCAGGTCAATACCGGCCTGAAAGTTCATAATCTGGCCCATTTAGGCGATGGCTTTTTTCTGGCGGTTATCATGCTTTTCAGTGTGGCGGCCTATTCCTTTTTCAGGTCCATGCATGACATACAGCATGAAGTGATTCTACCCGTCGTGGATACGTCCTCCGGTTGTGACCATCCCGGACATTCGCATCCCCATAAACCTGCCGCGACCATACCCGCAAAAGAACAGGCTTAGGGGCCTTACTGAATTGCAGGATTACCCTGACCCGATTCGCCGCCCGATTGGCCCAAGGGGCATCCGCCGCTTTATAATGATTCAATGCGTGAGAACGACTTTATCGCATGGATTACCGCACAAACGCCGCAGGCACCGGCCGTGCGCATCGGCATTGGCGATGATATGGCGGCAATTGCGATCGAATCGTGGCAATCCGAGGGGCAGCCGGGAAACCGCGTTCCAAGCCCACTGGTACTTCTGAAAATTGACCAGGCGCTGGATCATGTGCATTTTGATCTGGCCACGCACACGCCGCGTGCGGCCGGCCAAAAGGCGGTCAATCGCTGCCTGTCCGATTGTGCGGCCATGGCCTGCCTGCCCCGCGCGATTCTTATTTCCGTTGCTCTGCCGAAATCGGGTGCCGACGATTTTGCACATCAGCTTTTTCTTGGTGCGCGGGATGCGGCCGCCGTCTTTAATTGCCCGCTGGTGGGGGGCGATACGGCCATCTGGAACCAGCGGCTTGCGATTACCGTTGCGGCCATGGGCACAACGGACCATGCACCGATTCGGCGATCCGGTGCCAAACCGGGAGATACCGTTTGTGTCAGCGGGCGACTGGGCGGCAGCATTCTGGGACGGCATATGACGTTTGTGCCGCGGATTGCTTTTGCACAAAAACTTGCGTCCGCTGCGCGCATCCACGCCATGATGGACCTTTCCGACGGAATGGCTATGGATTTTCCGCGGCTTATGGCGGCTTCCGGCTGTGGCGGCGTGGTGGATTGCGGCCGCCTGCCGGTGCATCCGGATGCCGAAAAGCTGACCGCACGTGACGGCCAGCCGGCCTGGCGGCACGCCTTGACGGATGGCGAGGATTACGAGCTGCTGTTCACGCTTGCGGCAACGGATTTTCCGCTTATTGAGAATCTTGACCCGGACGTTGGGGTGACGGCGGTGGGCACGGTAACGGAACCCGGCCCATTGCGGCTTACGCTGCCCGATGGGACGGTTGCCCCGTGGCCCGCCGGCGGATGGGAATATAGCAGCCTGACGGATGGCGTGTAATATGGAGGGTTCGGGAATGCAAATCCGGTGCGACACGGTGGAAGAAACCATTAAGCTGGGGGCCGCAATCGGCCGGCTGGGCGAGGCGGGTCAGATTATTTCACTGGATGGTCCGCTGGGAACCGGCAAGACGCAATTGGTCCGCGGCCTGGCGGCGGGGGCCGGCGTGACGGACCTTTCGCTGGTTTGTTCACCAACATATGTACTTTTAAATATTTATAATGCGGATGACCACAAAACCGGCGCGCGCACGGTGTATCACCTGGATGCGTACCGGATAAAATCATCGGAAGATTTTTCCGCCATCGGCTTTGACGAATTGCTGGATCAGGGTGGCATTGTGGTGGTGGAATGGGCGGCGCGCGTGGCCGACCTGCTGCCTTCCGACCGTCTGGCGATCACCGGCGAGTGGTGCGGCGAAACCGGCCGCCTGTGGCGATTGGACGCCACAGGTCCTAAATCCGAAGGCCTTCTGCGGAAGCTGATGGCCTGATCAGGTCGTCCTTTATTTGGCCACAGGTGCCAGCGAATCCAGCGATTCACGAAACATTTTCTTGGGAGTCAAACCGACAAATTTCTTGGCAATCTGGCCCTTGTGGAACAGAATAATGGTCGGAATGGCGTTGATGTTGTACTGCATGGCGGTATTGCGGTTGGCATCGGTATCCACCTTGCCTACCTTGACCCGTCCTTTGTATTCGGTTGCCAGTTCTTCGATAGTCGGTGCCAGCATGCGGCATGGGCCACACCATTCCGCCCAAAAATCAACGAGAACCGGATGTTCGCTTTTCAGAACTTCGTCTTGAAAATTACCATCGGTTAATTGAAGAACATTCTCACCAGCCATCGTGGATACTCCTGTGGGCGGATAAACTAAGATC
>JAJZEY010000484.1 GCA_021805585.1 Planctomycetota bacterium | reverse complement strand
CAGGCCTGCTCCGTCGAAAACCGCTGTTCAAACTCTACCAGCGTTCTTGGATAATCTTCCATACACGACCAACACTACAGGTTGTACCTGGTTGAGTCAAGTGGATACCCAGTTTGTTCATTGATATTTAAGCGAAGCGCGGAGGCGTATGGGAATACCTTGATCTTCACCGCGCCGGATACAACCGGGAATTGGTGGGGCGACGCGGCGGTGCAAGCAGATTACGGTGCCAATGAAATCATTTATTGTGGCTATCGCTTCGATCCGGAAACGCAGCTTTATTACGTCCGCAACCGAACATATAACCCCGTTCTCGGCCGTTGGATTCAACATGATCCGGTCGGCTATGCAGGCGGAATTAATTTGTATGAGTTTGCGAGAACCCATCCCGTGGACAATACGGACCCAAGTGGCGAGCGCATCTTTGCCGGCGAACACGGATTTGCGATACTTAAGCGTGGCCGACTGCATATGGGGTCTGCGATGTTGTGGTTTTGGGATGCAAAATGGGTGCATATGACAAAGGGCGGTAAATGCTATAGCGTTCCGATGGTGCCAACGGAGGCGCCGGAACGCGACCTTATTCAGAACCTCGTCGTAAAATATGTGCCGATGTCACAGGTCCAGGGGAATATGGCCAACCTTATTGTGACCGTAGGCGCGTGGTATGGTGGGGCGTGGTCGACCGCCCAAGGCTTGGGTGCACCGGCCGTGGTCGCGGGAGCCGGGGCTGCGGTGGGGTGGGTTACCACGGGCATCGGGAGTATTTGGGGGTATGAGCCGGTTTGGAACTGGGATCCCGTGGGGCGGCCGCACCACCGCACCGTCTGGGTAACCGTGGGTAAGCCGTTTGCAGATTGGACCGATGCGAAGCTGCTCGCAAACTGCCCATGCGGTAAATAAAGTTGTCGGATAGCTTTTTTTATATCGCGACCTTCTGCGATTGAATTCTCTGATGTTAAAAGCCTGCGGCCGGCGGACCGGGGCTAACATTACGGGGCTGATTCGGCTTTACTTCGGTCGGAGTACATTGACGATACACCCTTTCGGAAAGCCGCCGCATCCTTCGAGCGGTTCCGGCGAGCCTGATCGCTTGCCGGAGGGCTGGCTGCCAGTTATTTGGCTTGGGAGGCGTGAGGGGTTACTCCGTTGAAGTCGATGGTGCGATCACACGTGTAACAGCCTTGGGATTCGGCCTGAAAAACCAGATTAAGGAGTTGCAAAATGTCACCCTTCTTGTCACCAGTACTGGTGCTTATCCTGAAAAATATTGTGGATATCATCTGTGGGCGGGTGCCCCTTAGATCCGATTTTGCAAAACAGCAACAGTCCATTTTTATGTTAGGCGATTTCGTCGTCGCGTTCCCCGTGATCTTTTGGTTCAACGCGAAGTTGATCGGGCTGGCTCCGGACCACGCCTGGAGCGTTGCCCTTCCCGTAAAATGGACTCCACCGCTTTTAGCATGGTATATTCCGATGTTGCTATGGACGCTTTTTATGTTTGCGGTATTTACGCTGAAGCCAACTGCTTTTGACAAAAGTCGTCGGGAGCTAAGGTATGTTTGGGTTGTTCTGGCCCTCTTGGCACTCGCGGGGAGCATCCTCGGCCAGCCCACAGTGCTCCATTATGTAATCCATTTGTTTCGGCCATGACCACCTGAAATCGCTTATTTGAGGACAGATCTTTTTGGGTAGCCGTTCACGGCCCGGATGGACACTGGGATGGTGTTGGCCCTCCGCCGAAATGGTTGCTGATGGTTTGATGCGGCAATTCAAAGATGCTGCGTTACTGCTGGCTGCGGATGGCAGTCGCGGACCAGATGGGTTCGCTCCATTGGCATCCGCGTTCGCTGCGTGTGCCCTGGGTGACCTGGCAATCGAGCACAACAAAGCCGATCGCTTGTTCCGCCAGGTTCTTGGTTGGCCCTAAGTCCAGGGTGGTGATAAATCGGAAATATGATTGAGTCCGTATGACGAACCGCGTCTACCCTGTTATTTCCGAATTTGGATAATAGGCATGCATGAGAAAGCCGCCGTTATTTCGGCGGCGTCAACCGGCGGGCCGCCCTTCACTTGTTTTTATTGGGCGAGCGGGCCGGACCGCTTGCGTTATGCACCGCAACAGGGATACCGTTGATTTCAATCAGTTTCCTGCGGAGCAATTATTTTGGTTGCACTGGACGAACATTTTCACCGCAAGGAAACAGCAACACGAAGAAACAACGGCGCGATACAACGGGCGTTGCGGCGGTGAATCCTCGCCAGTTGCGCAATGTGTGGACGGCGATCCCTCCGTAATCTCGGTGGCAAGAAATATTCCCGAAGGCACCCCTCTTTTTCCTCCTTTACCTCCTGTGCAAATTTCAAAAATCGAATATCTGTTCCAAGCAGCTTTGTGTCTTGGTGCATTGGTGGTGAAACCCGTCACCGCCGCGATACCTCCGTTCCCTCCGTGTTTGGACATCGACCTTTGCTCATTGCTCATTGCTCATTGATATTTTGTCAGCGGAGGCTGAAAGCCAGCCGGTGAATTACGGATTTAAAACGTCCAATTCGCCTTCTTGTCGATCAGAAGTTTTAAGCCGATTTTCGCGATTTCTCCTGTTGCACATGATGTTCAGAGTTGCCGTTTCGCGTCATCGGCGATGTGCCGCGCCGGCAGCAGAAAAACAATCTAAAATCTTTTGGCCGGAGACGCCTGGATCCGGGATATAAACAGGTGGAATTGGAATGGGAATCCCGTGGGCCCAAGGAAATGCTTGAATGTGGTGGGCAAGAGGCCCGCGTTGGAACGGCTCATCAGGCCAGTGCATGGCCGCCCATCCGAATTTGGAACGCCCCCCCTCTTCAGTTGCGGTCCAAGTCCGGTTAGAATTCGCCAATGGCTAAAGCAAAGCAACCAACCAATCGTTTTAAGAAATCCGAGGCACTGTTCAAGCGGGCACAGCTCCTTATGCCCGGCGGTGTTTCATCACCGGTGCGTTCCTTCCAAAGTGTAAATCTCTCGCCGGTGTTTATCCGCCAGGGAGAAGGATCGCGGCTGACCGATGTTGATTCCAATGTCTATATCGACTACGTGATGAGCTATGGACCGCTGATTCTTGGTCACGCGGATCCCGCCGTGCAGGCTGCCGTGGCCAAACAGATGAGCCGCGGTTCAAGTTTCGGCTGCTGCACCGAAGAGGAAATCTTGCTGGCCGAACTGATCACTCAATATATGCCCAACGTTCCGATGGTGCGCTTCGTTTCCAGCGGCACGGAAGCGGTCATGAGCGCGATCCGATTGACCCGCGCGGCCACCGGCCGATCGTTAATCGTCAAAATCGCCGGCGGCTATCATGGTCATGCGGACGCCATGCTGGTAGGCGCCGGAAGCGGCGCAACGACACATGGTGTTCCAAGCAGTCCCGGCATTCCCGTTGAAGTTACCGGAAATACCCTGGTCATTCCGTTTAATGATGTGGATGCCGCCCGGCGTGTATTTGCCGCACATGGGGATAAAATTGCCGGCCTGTTTCTTGAATTGGTCATGGGAAACATCGGCGTGGTGCCCCCGCAGCCGGGGTATCTCCAGACTCTGCGAACGTTATGCGACGATCACAAAAGTTTGCTGGTGGCGGATGAAGTCATGACCGGATTCCGCGTTGCCCGTGGCGGCGCACAAAGTCTTTTTGATGTAAAGCCGGATATAACCTGTCTTGGCAAAATCATCGGCGGCGGTTTGCCCGTGGGTGCCTATGGTGGCCACCCAATTTTGATGAAACAAATCTCCCCGTCCGGCCCGGTCTATCAGGCCGGCACACTTTCGGGCAATCCGCTGGCGATGGCCGCGGGTATTGTCACGCTGCGGCACCTGGAATCCGCTGACAGTTACCAGCAGCTTGAAGCCCTGGCGGACAGGCTTCAAGCCGGCTTAAGCTCTGGGGCGGCGGCGGCAAAACTGCCTCTGGCGGTACAGCGCTGCGGAAGCATGATCACTCCATTTTTCGTACATAATGCGGCCGCCGCCCGAACCGGCATTCGCAACTACGCCGACGCGCTTGCCTGCGATACCAGGAAATTCGCACAATTCTTCCGTTTAATGCTGGAGGCCGGCATCATGATTCCGCCCTCCCAATTTGAGGCGTGGTTTATATCGCTGGCGCACACACAGGCGGATATAGATGCGACTGTCGAGGCCGCCGGACGCGCGATGCAAGCCATAGCCGGGGAATGTTGAAACCGAAAGACAAGGGCCGTCCGCAGGCAAAATACAATGAATATGAATAATACGGCATCCGTTAATCCGCAGGAGTCGGCATGAGCGAAGTCGCAAAAGTACTGGCCATTATTTCCGTACAGGGGCGCGATCAAAAAGGCGTGGTCGCGCGGTTTGCCACCTATGTCGCGGGGCACGGCATTAACATTGAAGATATGGAGCAGCGCGTCCTTCGCGGCCTGTTTGTCATGGATATGCTGGTGGACATCCGCGAAATGAGTATCTCACTGGATCAACTTATCACCGGTCTGCTGGAACTTGGCCGTGAAATGGACATGCAGGTGCGGGTGTCGCTGCAAAAATCACGGAAGTCCAAGCGCGTCGCGGTGCTGGTCAGCCGGGAGGCGCATTGCCTGGAAACACTGCTGGAATTGTCCACTCGAAAGCAGTTGGGTGGGGAAATTGTAGCGGTTCTGGGCAACCATCCGGTATTACAGGCGCGAACCGAATCAGCCGGCCTTTCATTTGATTGGCAGGCCAGCGGTCCTGGAGAAACGGACAAGCAGGCTCATTTCACCTGGCTGACCGGGCGGCTAATGGCCTTAAATCCGGACCTTATTGTGCTGGCCCGTTATATGCAAATTCTTCCCGCCGCGATTACTCAAGAGTACAAATGGAAAGTTATTAACATTCATCCCTCCCTGCTGCCCCATTTTCCGGGCGCTAATCCATACCGCCAGGCATTTGACAGCGGCGTGCGCGTTACCGGCTGCACCGCACATTTTGTGACCCAGGACCTGGATCAAGGCCCGATTATTCTACAGGATGTGTTCCATATAAATGTTGGCGTTGATCAGGCTGAAGATGTGCGCCAGCGAGGCCTGCGGCTGGAGGCGCAAACCCTGGCCAAAGCTGTTACCTATTTTCTGAATGAGGAATTAATTGTGATTGATGACAAGGTTGTCTTCAAACCGGGCATCGACGCCTTCGGCAAACTGGTGGACCGTCAATAAAAACCCAAACCGATGGAGCGTTAACTGATCCATGCGCTTGGGCCTGATTTAAGGGTTTCGGTCATAACCAACAATCTCCAGCCGGAATCTCCATCGATCCACTGAAAACGGCGCAGCGCAGACGGGAATGAACTTCGCGCACCGGTTCACCAGGAAAAAGACACTCACGTCCGCCGGGAACCAAACAGAGTCATAAGCAGGCCGGCGATACCCAGGGCCAGTCCGCCGCCGATATACAGAACGGTTTGCCGCGTAAATCGGCCAACAAAAAAGTTTTTGGTCTGATCCACAACCGAATGCGAGGCGTGCATACCCACAAAAAAAAGAACGATGCCAAGAACCAGAAGAACGATTCCAACAATGCGTTGCGAACTCATAAGAAATACCCCATAAAATTCAGACATTGCGGCTACGGCCGGGTTCCACTGGTGCCGAAGCCCCGTCGCTACCGGCGCGCGGCCGTTGATTGCCGTGGGTCAATTCCGGGCGCAGGGCTATTTTCGACCGCGTGCCCCGCCAATCAACGAGATCACAAATATGATCAGAAATACCACGAACAAAATTTTGGCGATTTCGGTGGCCAGGCCGGCCACACCGAAAAATCCAAAGAAACCGGCAATGATGGCCACAATTAGAAAAACAACCGCCCAATACAGCATAATATATCTCCTTTTTTAAAACGCCCCGCATTCGGCGAGAAAACACATTCAGGCAACTTTGTAACGCGATGCTTCATGAAGCCGCAATTCGCCACAACACGTTTCCCCCTGGTTACCGTAGGCAACCGATTAATCAATGTCAACTACAATATTGGTATATATCTTTTTGCCGCAGGTTTCCATGCCATGCCAGCCACCGTTGGAGCGGGACTCTCACCGGTACCGCCGACCGCTTTACGCCTTACGGATTGGCGACGGCACGGAAACTCCCAAAGCCTCAGCTACGGGGCCCATGCAAGAACAAGTTTAGGTCTTTGCTTTCGACACACCGGAACCGGCGGATATAGTGAAAATGCGAATGCGAAAACGGAGGAACGGGAGTGCCCGTTTTATCGGGATGGTCGTTAAGCGTCGATGTTCTGTGGCCACTGACAATAGCGCCGACAGTCGCGGTGAAGTTCAAATCCCAATCGCCTGCATTATTCGCATAAAGGAAATTATATTATTCGGCCTGCCCCAAAAAAATGTGAATTTTTATGAACCGGTCGGATAACTCGTGCGTAGGATTTAATAACAGCGGTGAAGCCTGCCTTGGCCTGCCGCGAATGGTTTCCTTCCTTCTCCCCCACGAACGCCGGTGGCCGCCTCCCTGCGGCCATCGGCCTTTTTATTCAATCATCGGGAAATTCTGATGCGTAAAATGCGCCCGATCATGCGGCTCGCCGATTTGGCTGAAAATATTTCACCCATGGTCGCGCGGATTAAGGCAATTTTGAAAAATGATTATCGAAGCCTGCTCCCGGCCCTATTTCCGGTATACCAGCATCAGCAGCAGAATAATTAGGGAAATCAGGGACATGATAAATGCGGAATTGATCATCCAGGTATGCCGGTTACGTGACTTTTGATTCCATTCCTGAACCTGAAGCAGCGCAAAGGCGCACGTGTCGCGCACCTGCTGCAGGCATTCAACGGCATGATTGTTGGCCGCCTGAAGCCGGTCCACCATCATGGAAAAGCGATTGAAGGACTCCACCAGTTGCCGGTCGAGTTCATTGCCGGTTTCAAGTTGCTCGCGAATGGCTGTAATGGCGGCCACCGCATCTTTGGAATTTCCCGGCAGCGCATTAAGGCTGTCATTGAGTTTTCTCTGACGTTGGGCATGCATGGACATGCGGTCGTTTATCACCTGCAAGGTGTCGGCCTGAAGGCGGCTGGTTTGGGGCAAAGCCTCCACCGCATGGGGCAACGTGCCCAATCGCGTTAACAACTCCTCTTGCCGCTGCAATTGCCCATCCAGGGCGGAGCGAAGTTCCTGTACGGTTTGCAGAAGCGAATCGTAACTGTGCTGCAATTTGTAGGAATTTGGTTCCGGCATAATTCCCCCCGGCCCGACGCGCCGCAGCACATCCGGATTGGCGGCATCCGTTCCCGTGACGTTCTGGTACGCTTCATAATTAATAACGGTCGGGTTGTCCGAACCGATCATTTTCCGAAAATTGTTTATTAAGCTCATACAACACCCCGTTTCCGTAAGAAACGCCCCGCCGGAGCGTTCCGGCGTAACCAATTGGCTGCCAGAAAAAAAAAGCTCCAAGCAGAACTATCAGTATACCAACGCGGCATTAAAATGTTGAATGCAAATAAAATAGTTTTGTGTTTGCGAATTTGCCACCATTCTTTACCGCACGTTGCCGGACAAGCAGGACATACCTGCGGATTTGCGGACGTCGCCCACTATTTGGCTTGGAGGTTGATACAAAATGGCCAGATACACCATCGCATACAACTGAATTGACGCAATTTCCATAGGGAAGTCGAAGGTCGCATGGCAAAACAACCCCAGCAGCGCCACCCATGCACACGACCGAAGCACCGCCTGCGACGACCAATCCGACCCGTCGGCACGATCTGTTGGCAGCAGAAAAACAAGCCATCCCCACAGGATGCCGGCCCATGCCAGACCGCCTGCCCAGCCGAACTCAACGAGATTCTGCAAGTAATCTTCGCTGGCATAGCTCCA
>JAJZEY010000074.1 GCA_021805585.1 Planctomycetota bacterium | reverse complement strand
TATTCGCCGGGGTGCCCATCCTTTTGTGGAAGTCGGTTTCATGCCCGAAGCCCTTAGTGTGCACCCGCATCCTTATCAGCAGCATTGGACCGCCACCAACCACAAACCGCTTTTCACCGGCTGGTCCTATCCGCCGAAAAGTTATAAAGGGTTCGGCCAACTGGTTTACCATTGGGCAAGGCACTGTTTGCATCGTTACGGCAAGGCGGAGGTTTCCCGCTGGTACTGGGAAATATGGAACGAGCCGAACATTCCCTATTGGCATGGCACGCTGGCACAATATTGCAAACTTTACGATTACAGCACGGCGGCGATTCGCCGGGCCATTCCGAATGCACGGGTGGGCGGCCCGGCGGTTGCCGGAACCGGATCGCCGCGCGCGGTACGTTTCTTGAAAGGTTTTCTGCTGCATTGCAGTCTTGGAAAGAATGCCGCAACGGGCAAAATGGGTGCTCCGCTCGATTTTGTAAGCTTTCACGCCAAGGGCCAGCCGCGTTGGCTGCAAGGTCATGTGCGGATGGGGATAACCGCGGAATTGCACGACTTGCGGGCCGGATTCCTGACGGTTGCCGGGTTTTCCCGCATTCGGCATTTGCCGATTGTGGTCAGCGAATGTGACCCGGAGGGGCTGGCAGCAAGTCCTGCCACAGTTACCAAGGCCAACCGCTACCGCTACGGAAGCATTTACGCCGCCTACGATGCGGAAATTTTTGCCCGTTCACTGGCACTGGCCCGGAAACTGCATGTGAATCTGCGGGGCGAATTGACTTGGGCGTTTGAATTTGAAAACATGCCCATGACGCCCGCGTATCGCACTTTGGCCATGAACGGAGTGGACCTGCCGATTATGAACCTCATGCGTATGCTGGCGAAAATGCACGGCCAGCAGGTATTGGCCAAATCCACCGGCGGACTGCCCCTGGATAGCATCCTGCGCCATGGGGTGCCGCATGGGTCTGATGTTTCCGCCATGGCCTCCCGCGGTCGGCATCAGTTGGCCGTGCTGATCTGGAACTATGCCGATGTGGATGCCACAAGCAGTTCCGCCATGGTCAATCTTGCGGTATCCGGGCTGCCGGCGGAATTGCATCATGCCAATTTCCAATTGTACCTGGTCGGCAAACACCACAGCAATGCCGTGACCCTGTGGCGGAAGCTTGGTTCGCCCGCCCGTCCGAATCCGGTTGTCTACAACCAGTTGCGCCGCGCCGGTCTGCTGGCCCGGTTCGGCCCATCGGTCACGGCCACGGTGGCCGGCGGTAAATCAAGTTTTTCTTTCCCGTTGCGCCGGCAGGATGTCGCACTGGCGGTTTTTCGCTGGTAGAAATTCGCCAGGAAATTTGCGGCAACGCCGTGACCCGTTTTGTCCGGCGGGGCTTTATTATCGGCCCGCGATTTAATTCGAATAATTCTTAATATTCTCAATGTTTCGGGCCGATGTATGGCTTGCCGGGATGGCCCAACCGTGACTAGTATCCGCTGACCCGGCGGGACGCCGCTCTCCAGTCCCGCCGGGTTTTTTTGTTTTTACTTCCCGAATTTATGACGACTGTATGATGGTGTTCTGGCGAAATACAACGCCAGAAGAATCAACCCAATCGCCCCAATCAGCGGTATTTGATCGCAATGCCATGCCGCGCGTTTCAACCATGGCCGCCATTTTTTTTCCGCGGCGGTCGCATTGAGTGCCCGCGTGACCACATGGTTCCACGGACATGACCGCCAGTGGCCGGTCGCTGGAAGGCAGGGCGGGGGAACGGCGGCCGGGGCGATACGACCGATCATTCCGGCGGCAAGGGCGCGCGGCCCAAATGGTGCCGTTCGGGCGGACTTTCTTACGGCAAAGACCACGGCATCAAGCAGTCGAACGCGTGCCGGCAGCGTCAGCCGGTATTCGCCCGGCGCAGTTTGAATAAAAGAATATATTCGTGCATTTGCCATGCTTCCGTCGATGTCGCCCGCGGTGTCGGAAATCAGGCGAAGCCTGATTAGGGCGTGGTTGATAAAGTTCTTTCCGGTTCGGCCGCTTACGGAAATCCGCCAGCGGCCGTCCGAGCGGCTCGTGCGGATGGAAAATTCGCGATTCCCCGGTGGCGCGGCGATCCGCTGAATCATCCGGTCCGCAAAATTTGCGAATTCAATGGAATGGTCGGCAAACGCGATCGCGCCAACCTTGCCCAGACCGCGGCGCCATTGGGCCGCCAGCGGCAGGCCCTTGTGGCCCGGATGGGCCAAATTGCGGCCGGCGGCTGTCCGCGCGGCTCCCCGTTTAAGCCAAGTGCGAATCCAGTGGGTTGTGGTACCGGAAACCGCCGCTGTCGCGGCTTGCCAGAGCATCGGGCTGTTTCCGGCATGGCCCGCCAGATATTTTCCCACAACCTGTTTGATCAGCCAGGCCCAGTCGGCGGGGTTTCGCGTGGCCATGGCACGCGCCCGGGTTTGGCGCAACAGCGTGGCGAAGGCTTTGGATTCGCGCTTGTAGCCCGCCACCACCACAAAAGCAGCTCGCTTCTCTTTAATCAAATCCGCCCATTTCATCGTCGCAATAATCGGTATATGACCATCCGTAAGCAGAATCAGCAGGCTTTTTTTCTTCAGCAGTCGGCCCAGCGATGGCAATGCCGCGTCCGGATTCGTCGGTCCGGTCGGCTGCACGCCCGCGAGTTTAGCCGCAATTCCGGAGTCAATGGCCTGGAGTTTCCCCGAAGCCAGCAAATGTGCTCCGCCGGAAAAAGTCATAATTGAAACGGTATCCGTTGGCTTAAGCAGGTGAAGCGCGGCCTCTACACCGCCGGCCGCCAGATTAAATCTTGTTTCGTCGGCGTGGCCCGGAACCCGCTGGCCCATAGAACCGCTGGAATCCAGCAGAAAAACCACATTCCTTGCGGATCGGTGTGGCGGCGCGGATGCCAGTGGCGAAAGCTGTTCGACCGGCCACACGGCACCGGCGTTTGTGGGCAATGCGTATCCCCCTGGCCCAAATGCGCGTGTGCCGCCCGCTATCAGCAGGCCGCCGCCGGTCCTGGTGACATACCGCATGATCGCCCGTCCGCTGTGCGGCGGCAGGTCGCCGCGGGCAATATTATCCAGCAATATCACCTGATATTCGGCCAGTGTCGCCACGCGAACCGGAAACGCCTGCGGAGGAATTCGGCTAATCCCGGTAGCCGAGTCGAATTCCGGTCTTGTGCCGGCGCCCGCCGCGCCCCAAACGGATGCCGGCGTGGCCCTGCGGCTTATCAGCAATATCCGTGGCGGCCCGGTTTGCGGCGCGTAGGCGCTGGCCGAATCGTCCTCCGGCCAGGGATCACCCGTTTTAAGGTAAATGGTGTAGCGGGCGGGAGCGGTGGTTTTTTCCGGTGGAAAATCCCTCGCCGTAAAAATATTTTCCCCCGCCTGATTAAATCGCAACTTGCCTGAGGCAATGGCGTCCCCGTTTCGCTGCAATTCGGCGGTCAAACGCATCGCACCGGTTGCCGCGATCACCGCCCGTATCGCAAATCCCGTTTTTTGGGCTGGCGCACCGGGCAAGGGAGTGATACGAAAAGATAGAATGCCGGCATCCGGCTTTTTGGGGCGAGCGGTTGAAACCGTTAGAAAATAAGGATGCCGCCCATTTTGCCGCCGCTGCGCGGCGGACCAGGCGGGCCAGTCGGCCAACCCGGTCGTCAGCAGCCAGCGTGGCACATGGCGTCCCGTTGCGCCCGCATGCGAATCGCGCCACGCCAGCGCCCGTTCCAACCGAGCGCAAACATGTTGGGTCGCCGGCCACCGCCTTGGCCAGTTTTTGGCATTGCCGAGGGTGACATTGCGTTTGACCAGATGAGGATAGCGCGCAAAGGTAACCAGCGTCACCCGTATTTGCGGCGAAAGTTGGCGCAAAAGCAATTGCCGCAGTTCGCCGGGAGTGTGCCAGGGCGCGGTACGGGCCGCCGCGGAACAGTCTATAAGTACTACAAGTTGATCAGTCGGTCGACTGCGATGGATCACCGGTCCGGCGGCCGCCAGAATCAATAGAACCGCGGCCAGCAAGGCTACGGCCGTAAAACGCCATGGTTGTTCGGAAAGAAAAGCGTTTTGTCCTGGCCAACTCCATTTTCGCCGCAGGCCGGCTTGCACCAGGGCCAGCAGCGGTACCAGCGCCAGACCGAAAAGCAATGCGGAGTGTTGCCAGGTCAGTTCCATGGCCAAATGGTAACGCAGGCGGCAGGCTTGCGCCTAACGGCTTGGCCGGGTGGATCGCATCGGGGGTGCCCGCCGCCGGTCACGCCGGGCCGGGCGCACGTCTCTTGCCGGAAAACCGTCTATGCCCCGGCACATCCGGCACAACATGATACGAAGCCAGCCATCTGGCCGGTGGGACGTTGGGCGGTTAAAGTATGAGCAATGGAGACCGGCGGAATGGACATAAACGGGAAGCTGACTATTGTTACACAACTCTGACATCTGGCTGGCCATTGCCACCCTTGTGCCACTTCTGGTGGTGGCGCTGGTATTGACCCCCCTGGGGCGCAATCCGCATCGCGCAGCTGTCTTGGCCATCGGGGGCTATTCCACCAGTCTTGGACTGGCCCTGTGGACCGTCGCCCGCAAACTGCTGGCCAGAGGTCACATGGGGCGCATGGGCCACCTGGCGGCGGCCAAGCCGATTCTCTGGACATGGATGGCCATGCACACGGCTGCGGCGGCACACCGATCGGCCCAGGGACTGCGCGTGGGGGTGGCGGTTGATTCCCTGACACTGGTTACCTTCCTCCTGACCGCACTGATTGCATTACTGGTCGGCATTTATGTGATCGGAATAGTGGACGACCGGCCGATCCGCCCCGGCTGGTTCGCCTGGTCCAACCTTTTCGTGTTCGCCATGTTTTCAATGGTGGTCGCGGCCGGCGTGCTGGAATTGTTCGCCGCCGGCGTTTTGGCCACAGTGGGAATCTGGGGTATGGCGGGTGCGGCATGGCGCGGACCGTGCGAGGCGTCGGTTCGCCGCATGATCCCGCTGCCACTGTTGGGTGAGGCATTTTTTCTGCTGGGGATATGTCTGCTGCTGGTGCATTGTGGTCCAACTGCTCTTGCGTTGCCGCAGGTCAATGGCATTGCCCCCATCATGGCAAGCCTTGGTTTGGCCCTGCACGTGACCGGTGTGGTTCAGGTTTTGCAATCCGATGGCCCTTCACGATTAATGGGCCTGGGTTGGTGGGACTGGTCCGGAATTCTGATGGTTCTGGGAATTGCCGGGAAGGCGGCGCAATTTCCGCTTCATACCTGGGCGGTGGAAACCACCCCGGCCGCCACGCCTACCGGCGCACTTACCACCGGATTATTAATTGCGGTAGCCGGACCTTATATGACCGCACGGCTGATTCCACTGCTTAATGTGGATGTCCGCCTGATGACCGCCATGGCCGCGGCCGCCACGCTCTGCTTCGGAGCTTTGTGCGCCCTGACCGCACGGGATATTAAACGCGGCCTGATGTGGCTGATCACGGCACAGGCGGGCTTGTCCATACTGTTTCTGGTAACCGGCTCGTATGTCGCGGGCCTTTATGAATCTATTTTTCTGGCGTTAAGCGGCACGTGCCTGTTTATTTGCGCCGGTACCGTGCTGCATTGCACGGGCGGCGAGTCTGATTCCCGGCTGCTCGGAGGTCTGTGGCGCAGTCTGCCGGTTACCGCCGCGGCTTCGTTTCTGGTATGCAGTGCGGCAATGGGTCTGTTGCTGTTTGGCCGACCGGACATGCTGGCCGATGGTTTTGAAAATTTGAGGCATTTTGGTGCCGCCATCGGCGAATATGGCAATCTGCTTTTCTGGCTGCCACTGGTGGCCTGCTATCTGATCCTTTTTGGTCTGGCACGCTGGTGGTGGCTTATTTTTGGCGGAGCGTGGCGCGGCACCGGAACCGCACCGGGCGGCGAATCCGCTGTCCGGTTGTTTCCTCTGGTTCTTTTGGCGCTGGGCACTCTGATGTGCGGGCAACCGCTTCTCGGCATTTCCGGTCTATTAGCCAAATCAACACCCGGTGCCCTGTTTCCGCCGTTTGACCACGGTATCCATAGCGTATTTGCGGTTCAAATGGCCGATCGACTCGCCTGGGCGTGGCCTATGGCGATCGCGACGGTGGTGGCGATTTATTTTAACGGCCTGGGCCGCGCGGAAAAAATCCGGCGCTTGCCCGGTCCCAATCTTATTCATCGATGGCTGGATGCCGAACTCTATTTTTACGACCTTTACGGAGCCGTCAGCCGGGTGATCATTTCCGGTATGGCCGCCGTTTTAGGCGCGGTCGACCGATGGGTCATCGGGTGGCTGGTGGTGTCCATCGGGTTGATTATCCGGCTGATATCCATTGTTTCTGCGGCCCTGGACTGGCGGTTGACCAGCGTCGTGGCCGCCGGCGGTGGCCTGTTATCCCCGGCGGGAGGTAATTTCCGGGCGGCGGTCCGCTGGCGGTGGCTTTTTCCGCTGGCGATTTTTTTAATTTTGGCGGTTACCGCGCTGCTCATCATTCTGCTGGCCGCAAGTTGTGGCTGATGGCCGCACGCATAACGCCACCGGTCCGGATTTTTGGAGATGCTGATTGCATATTTTCGCCTATAGTTCGATTTTAACCTGCCTGATTGTGTTGCCGTTTATCGGCGCGGCGATCATTGCATTGCTGCCGGCCACACGCACCCGGCTGATCCGCAATTCCGCGCTGGCGGTTTTTGCCGGTCTGCTGGCGATCTGCATTGCATTGGCGCGGTTGCTTAACTGGCACGCAGGCTGGCAGTTAATGCAAAGCGCTAATTGGTTTGGCGGACTCCGTTACAGCGTAGGGGCTGACGGCCTGACCGCTTTGGCCCTGCTGGCGCTTTGCGGACTGGCCTTAATTGCCGCCCTGGCCAGCTACGTGATTGATGAGCAGACCAAAACCTGGTACATCCTGCTACTGGTGCTTACCGGGTGCCTGGCCGGGACAATATGCAGCATGGACATGATGTTGTTTGCCGGCTTTGGAGCGTTGAGCATTTTACCAGGTTATTTTCTGTTCGGTCTGTGGGGAGGTCCTTCACGCCGTGCCGCCGCGATGAAATACGCCATGATCGCGACCCTTGGATCTATGGCGATGTTCATTGCGGTTATGTTTTTATGGCTGCAATGCAAAGATTCCGGGCGTTTGAATGCCCCGCATTCGGTATCAATTTCAGTGGAGGCAAATACCCCCCATACACCGGCTCGCACCGCTGTGCCGGCCCTGGCGCAGACAACGCTTGCCTTTCCACAACCAGGCGCATTTGACATCCGCCGGTTTGACAACCTGATCGCCGGACATGGCCCATGGATCGCTTTTCTTCTGGTCATGCTGGCGTTGGCCGTGCGGATGGGCCTGCCCGGCGGGCACATATGGTTGCCGGATACGATGGCCGAAGGTGCCGCACCCGCTTTGGGTCTGGTGGTGGGCGGGAATTTTCTACTGGCGGTTTATACCCTGCTGCGCCTGGTCGGGCCCTTATTTTCCGCCGAGTTGGTGGAACATCGCAGCGGCCTTTTGGCATGGGGAATTGCCGGTCTGATTTATGCCGCCTTTTGCGCACTGGCACAAAGCGATCTGCGCAGGCTCATCGCGTACTGGCTGACCAGTCAAGCGGCCATGGTTCTCCTGGCGTTGGTCACGCAGGAGCACGCCGGCCTTAAGGCGATCGAGCTTTTTGCCGCCGGTGATACCCTCACACTTACGCTCCTGCTTTGGAGCAGCCATGTGCTGGCAAGGCGAACCGCCGGCAGGGACCTTAACAGCCTCGGTGGCATTGCGTCGCTTTCTCCGGAATTTTTTACCCTGGCGCTCGTCGGTTTTCTGGCCGGTATGGCTTGTCCGGGATTGAGTCTCTTTCCGGCGGAACTTCTCGCGGCTATGGCCAATTTCAGTGCGGCGCACCAT
>JAJZEY010000343.1 GCA_021805585.1 Planctomycetota bacterium | reverse complement strand
GCCCATTTTCGCCCGCATGAGGATTCAGGCCGCACACGGCAATGCGCGGCTTTTCAATACCGAACCAGTCAATCAGCGCCTGATGGGCCAGATTAATTGGATCAAAAACGGTCCCAATTTTGAAACTGTGGCGAAGTTCAAACAAGGGTTCATGAATCGTGCAAAGCACAACTTTCAGGCCTTTATGCCCACTTATTAGCGGACCGGAACCGACCGCCGACACCGCGGTTTCAACCGCCGAGACCGGCGGCCGCGCATGGGCGGCAAACATCATCGCAAAGCGTTTGGAACCGGTGCGTTCGGCCAGCATTTCCGTATGTCCGGGCCAGCGGTTATAACCCGCGAGTTTCCAGCTTTCCTTGCAGATCGGCCCGGTTACCATGGCATCAATCCGGCGGCCTTTTGCCGCCTCCAGGGCATCGACCACAAATCGCATGGAGGCCACACCGCCAAGTTTGGAGGGGGCTTTCAGGTCCATGCCCATAAAGCCAAAATCGTCGTAATCCAGCACCACTACATCCTGGTCATAGGGGCGCAGTCGCTCCGGCTGGTCGCGCCACCAGAACGGTTCAATTTCAGCCAGGTCAGCGGAATAGGAAAGCAGTTCGTTAAACCCGAAAATGACGAATCTGGCCTGCCGGCGCACTTCCGGAGCGGCCAAGGCTTTGACGATGACCTCGGCCCCTATTCCCGCCGGGTCACCCATGGTGATGCCAATGGTGGGCAATGTTCCGCTCATGTCCCCACCCCGGTTCCCGCCAAGGCCCCACCCGGCGAATGTTGGGGCATCATATTCCGCAAATAATTTAATATTGTCCGTGCCAGAATATCCGTCTCCACATTCACATTCTCGCCCGGCCGCAAACGTCCCAGCGTGGTCTGGCGAAGCGTGGTGGGTATAACCGCCACGGCAAAATCATGCTCGGTTACCCGCGCGACGGTCATGGAAACACCGTCCAGCGCTACGCTTCCCTTATCCACCAGCAAACCGCGGCAATCTTGCGGCAAGGAAAACGTGATACGCCAATCCGCGGTGGCCATTTTTACATCCAGAACCGTGGCAACCGCGTCCACATGGCCCTGCACAAAATGGCCGCCCAGTGGATCCCCGGCGCGCAGGCTTAATTCCAGATTCACACCGGCTCCGATTTGCTTGTTTCCCAATGTGGTACGCGCCAGCGTTTCGCTGATCACATCAAAACCCAGGGCGCTGCCCACGGGCGGTTCGGTAACAGTCAGGCAGACACCGGCGACCGCAATGGAATCGCCGGCTTTAATTGTGGCCACGGGCAGTTCGCCCGCGTCCACCCAAAGCCGCCGCCCCGCGCCGTTTGGTTCGTTGGCGGTAATCGTACCCATAGCCTGTACAAGCCCGGTAAACATAACACCATTCTAGCGAATTTGGCCTGATAATTCCCGCGTTAACCCATTTCCCTGGCGGCTGAATATTCCGGTTCGAAGCCTGTTGCAGGGCGGCGGAGCCAGGTATCCCGCGGCACCCATATTATGGTTTGGTCAGCGACGGGCGATAAAGCGCTGTGTTAAACGCCTTTTTGAAATCGGTCCAGTTGGAATTTTCCGCAGGCTCGGCCACCGCATCCACCGCCATCTGGGTTTTGGCATCCAGATTATCGATCAGATTAATCAGCACCGCTTCGGGCGTTTTCGGCTGTACCGCCGCACCGAATTCCGGCTCGCCATGGTGCGAAAGTATAATATGCTCCAGCACCATCAGCAGGTCGGCGCGAATCGGCGTGCCGCGCTGTTTGCCGATTTGCGCCGCATGCTGGTGTATCCACAATGTGCCCAGCACCACATGGCCCACCAGCCGACCGATGTCCGTGTAGTCGAAACCGCAGTGATACGAAAGTTCCGCCGTCTTGCCGATGTCATGCAGGAAAAGCCCCGCCAGCACAAGGTCGCGGTCGATATCCGGGTAGCGCGGGCAGATCAGCAACCCTAATTCCAGCAGATTCACCGTATGTTCCAACAGGCCGCCCAGCCAGGCATGATGCATTTTCTGGGCGGCGGGTGAAAGTGCGAATTTTTTCATCAGATCGGTATCGTCCAGAAAAGAGTTCACCATCAGCGCCAAGTCCGGGTCCTTGATCCCCAAAAGAATTTCCCGCAGGCGGGCCTGCATGTCCGGAATGCTTTTCCGCGTCTGTTTAAGCAGTTGGGTCACATCAATTCGCGAAGGGTCTTCCACGCGGGTAATCGTTTCGGCCACAAGCTGAAAATGCCCCTGGTACGTTTCCACGCGCCCGCGTATGGTCACGTACCCTGGTGAAGGAATGCGGTCGTAGGTGTCGCGCGGAATACTCCACATGCGGCAATGAATCTGGCCGGTGGCGTCGGAAACGTCCGCCTTCAGAAACGGCTTGTTCGTGCTTGTGGTGCCAAGCTGTTTGCCGGAAATGATAAACGTCTGATCCAAAGAATCTCCATCACGGAGCTGGTTAATTGCGATTCTACCCATGACTTAAAACACTCCTGTTACGCCCCGGCGAATACCACGCCCAGGCCCCTGAAAAAACAACGGATACCACCCGCGGCGGCGAGGGTCCTGTATACCCGATAACCACCTTAC
Source organism: Planctomycetota bacterium (assembly GCA_021805585.1). The sequence continues at coordinate 5,335 of JAJZEY010000343.1, read as the reverse complement.
CGGGCCAGTTCCACCGCGCGAACCTCCCGCAAAACGGTCACCTTTATTTCGCCCGGGAAGGTTAATTCCGACTGGATTCGATTGGCTATTTCACGGGCGATCAGCCGCGCTGTCGCGTCATCGCACTTTTCCGGGTCCACAATCACACGAACTTCGCGGCCCGCCTGAATCGCGAATGCCTGCCGAACGGACCCAAAACTGGTGCAGATGGCCTCCAGCTCCTGAAGACGTTTAATGTAACGTTCCAGAGATTCCCGCCGCGCTCCGGGCCGCGCGCCACTGATGGCGTCGGCGGCCATTACAATCGCGGTGTAAGGCGTGGTGGCCGGAATATCATTGTGATGCCCGCCAATCGCGTTAAGCACCGCTTCGGGTTCATTGAATTTCCGGCAGAATTCCATGCCCAATGCCGGATGCCCACCTTCCTGGTCATGATCCATCGCCTTGCCGATATCATGCAGGAGACCCGCGCGGCGGGCCAAGGTGCCATCAAGCTTAAGTTCCTCGGCTATCATCTGGGAGATATAGGCTGTTTCCATCGAATGTCGCAACACATTCTGGCCATAGCTGGTGCGGTAATGCAACCGGCCCAGCATGTCCACAATTCGGGGGTGCAGGCTGTTGATATTCGCCTCCAGGACCGCCTTTTTGCCCGCGTTGCGGATGGAATTTTCCATCTCCTTGCGCGTGGTTTCCACAATTTCCTCGATCCGAGCCGGATGAATGCGGCCATCGGCAATAAGCTTTTCCAGCGTAAGCCGGGCCACCTCGCGACGGATCGGATCAAAACAATTCACCGTAATAACGCCCGGCGTGTCATCTATAATCACATCCACACCGGTGGCCTGTTCAAAGGCGCGGATATTACGGCCCTCACGACCGATGATGCGGCCCTTCATGTCATCACTGGGAATGGTCACGGATTTCGTGGTGCCTTCGCTGGTGACATCGGCGGCGTAGCGCTGCATGGCCTGAAGCATGATGTTGGTCGCCTTGACGCGGGCTTCATCACGAGCCTGGTCTTCCAGCCGTTCGACCATCAGGGCCATATCATGCCTAACTTCCCCTTCCACACGCTTAAGCAGAAGCTGCCGCGCGTCCTCCATGGATAAATTGGTCAGGCGAAGCAGCACCTCTTTTTCCTGGGCCAGCGTCTGTTCAAGCTGCTGTTCCTTGGCTAACAGATTCCGCGTGCGATCGGTCAGCGACTTTTCCAGCGATTCGAGGTTTTTGTCCTTGGTGGTGAGGGTATCAAGCTTGCGGTCCAGCATATCCTCGCGTTTTAACAGGCGCTGTTCCACATTGCGCATTTCCGCTCGCTGTGTTTCAATTTCCCGCTCCGCCTGCTCGCGCATTTTCAGCGCATCAGCCCGCGCTGTAAGTTCAGTTGATTTCAGAAGTTCGGCGGCTTTTTCCCGGGCGTCGGTCAGCACTTTCTGGGATTCGGCGTTATTTTTAGCCACCGCCGCCCGCCCGCTGGCCCGCGCGGCAAACAGCGCCACAATCAACCCGACCACCAGCCCACCCGCCGCGCCTGCTCCAAGCCACAGCGGATCAAAGGCGACACCCGCCACGCCCGAACCGCTCAAAATACGCCATCCATGAACAACGCCCGCCAGTGCGAGCGCCAATTGAAGAGACATATGACCCCCGGTTTCAGATTTTCCGCGTCGATTTGCACCCCAGGCCATTGGCAAACCGACCGCCGAAATTCAAAACGATTGATTATCTTCCGTGGCACACTGCCCGTGGAAAGTTGACAGGCCCCATGAACCTTCCGGATTTCACCGGAAGCCCAGCAAGCCGCGCCATGACCGCACGCATCTGTTGACGGATGGATGAAAGGCCCGAATGCGGCCGGTGTGATGGGCAAAAATCCGCTGCCAAACCTTCAGGCTTAACTAGCCGGGAACGCTACGATTCCGCCGGACCAACGCCTGACAGGCCGTCCGCGGAAGTCAGTCGTTACCTGCCTGGAAAGCCGCGCCTGCGGGACCCACGCCCCGTCCGCATGTGGCTTTCCCCGCCGGACCATTCGCCAATGGCCCCGGAAATAGCGAAATTGTGTGCCCTTTTTTGAATCACTGAATCACCATTCGTCAATCTATATCACTCTGCCATCAGAGCGTGCCCGGACCAAACCCGAAAACAGACGGATTCCGGTCCGACATAAAGCGGCGTGCCATATGGTTAAGGCGTTTGGCATCAGGGTTCCAAAAAGGCGAACCATGAACATCCAAAGACCACCCAAACCAGCTCAAGGCGAGCCTTGCAAGCCGAGTCAACTCAAAGAGTTGCAGTCAGATCACCAAAGGCGGCCTACCAGCGCAAGAGCCGTAAACAACCTTTGACTTCTTTTTATAATGTTAACAATGGAACGAAAATCGGTCAACTTTTCAGTTTGATTAGCCAACCGGATTCAACCGCCCGCTTTTTATCGCCAAACAACCATTGCCGCCATTCCGCCAGTGCCCCAGCCCACCGCCCTGCCCCCCTATTTTGATTTGAAATCTGAAATCCACACAATCTCGCGCTCGGCTCCTCCGCGTGTCGGGACGGTGGCTATCGATGCCGATGTTTTTTGTCACAGAGATAGCTTCTTGCATCTGGCATCTGGCATAATGCTGAACGGCAGGTTCAACCTGCCGCGAAAAATAGCGGCGCAGCGCTTCAGAAAAATGCTGAATGCTTTCCATTATCTGCCCCACCCATGGGCAGGAGGCCCATGCCACAAAACGCTTCCGTGCCCTCTGTGGCTGGACGCCCCAATGTTTCGGCGACAGCCGCTCTTTAATCCTATCCTTATGTGCTCTACTTTCTACTGTTCAACTATATCCTGAGCCGATCGCGGCGGCACAATGCCGCCGGCTAAATAAGTTGCGCTGCTGCTCACCTATCTCCTACTCTGCATTGCCGCAGCAACGCTGGCCTGTATCCCCCATTTCCCTATAATAAGGATTGGAAACCCGTTGCGGCGGAACTGTTTTGGAGTATTCAGTGATTATTGACAGCACCGTTGAACCTATTTTGCCCCTGTTTCGAGCGGTTGGTAAAATTCCCAGTGGCATTTTTATTCTCACCACCGGCCACGGACCGGATGCCTCGGCCATGCTGGTTTCATTTGTTCAGCAACTCAGCCGCGAACCGATTTGCATTGGCGCAGCCATTCACCGCGATCGCGAAATTGCTGAAGTGATTCAGCGCACCGGTGGATTCGCGTTAAACGTCTGTCACGCCGGAGACAAAGGCCTGATGCGGAAATACGCCCGGCAACGCCTGACCGGCGATTCCGCGTTTGAGGGTGTTAAAACGCGCCGACTGGACAATGGCGGCATTATTCTGACGGCTGCCTGCGCCTGGATCTGGTGCGATATGCACCAGCGTGTGAATTTCAAAACCGACCATGAACTGATTATCGGCACCGCCACGCAGGGCGGCTTGTCTGATGACGAAAACGCACGACCCGTGGTGCATATTCGTCATGACGGTTCCAATTATTGATGTAAAATGGCGGCCGTGGTGCCGTCCGGATTTTTTCAGGGTGCTTTTATGACCAACTCAACGATTCCATCGCCCGCGTCCGAAGCGCGGATTCCCATTGACATTCATGATGCGATTAACGCCCGAATTCTGGCCGTTTCAGAGGACAAAATTCAGGGCTTTCAGACCGACCCGATGGGCGCAATCGCGGCTGCGGCCGGCCTGGACGCCGCCACGGTGATTGAACGCATTACCGCCATGCTGCGCGGCGGCGTGGTGCGGCGCGTGCGCCAGACGCTGCTGGCCACAAGCCTTGCCGAAGGGTGCCTGGTAGCGTGGGAAGTCCCGGCGGAAAAGCTCAACGCGGCCTTTGATTACCTGTTTCAACAGGACCCATTTTCCGGCCATGTGGTCATTCGCAGTACCGATGGCCAGACCACCGGTTCAAAATATCGGCTCTGGACAACACTGAAAGTTCCCCAGGGATATTCACTGGAAAAGCATTGCCGCTATCTGCAGCGGCGCATTGGCGCGGCATCCTTTAAGTTAATGCCGGCCAAACGGCTTTTCGCCCTGGGCGTCGGCCATGTCCGCCGGCGCGGGCTGGAACCCGGCAGCAAGGCGGATGTTCGGGCCCAAGCCATCCCGACGACGGTGGTAACCTTGACCGACGAACAATGGCAGGTGCTGGTGGCACTGAAACGTGAATTTGCGTGCGATGAAATTTGTAAAAATATCTGGCAACCGCGCGCCGCTCAAATCGGCGTATCATTGGAACATTTTTATCGTGTCGCCGGCGACCTGCATAAGCTCGGCGTCATCGGCCGCTTTTCCACGTTTCTGGAACATGTTAAAACGCTTCCCACCGGCGACAAAGTTACGCAGTACAACGCGCTGTTTCATTGGGCGGTGCCCGCCGGACGGGAAATTGAGGCGGGCTGCGAAGTGGGACGGTTTCATATTATGACGCATGCCTACTGGCGTGAAGGCGGGCCGGAATTCGGAAATGTCAATGTTATGGGGGTGGCCCATGGCAAAGACAAAAGCCTTATCCTGGCCCACAAGGCGGCCATCGACCGGCACCTTGAAACCACCGGCATTCCAATCGCTTACACCAATGTATTCTGGGGCGGACGAAGCGAAATTAAACCCAGCGAAATCGCCCCGGCGGCCTACCGCGACTGGTGCCGCGGCGTTGGCCTGAACCCGGATGACATGCTCGCCGATACTATCACATGTTCATAACTTGTTTTGTCCGCAATATTCGGAATGTAACTTTTTCCACACAATACAGATGAGGGTCATTGTCTTATGGCATTTTGCGTGGTGGTAACCGAAGGACTCGAAACGATCCCGTTGGCTTGGCTGAAGGGCGAAGCGCACGTGATTGAATCAAGCTGGAAAAGCTTGCAGCAATTGCGTAAGGACCTGGCATTGGCCGACGCCCTGATTGTGCGCACCTACACTCAGGTAAATGATGAACTGCTTTCCGCGGCACCCAAACTTCGGGTAGTGGGACGGGCCGGTGTGGGCCTGGAAAATATTGATCAGGCCGCCTGCGCCCGCCGGGGCGTTGCGGTTATTTCCACTCCGGGTGCCAACATGCACGCGGTATGTGAATATGTATTTAATCTGATTTTTCATCTGGGCCGACCCCTGGTGCATGTTCCGGACCCGATTTCCCCCGAGGGGTTTCACGCTTACCGGAAAAAAATACGCGGGCTGGAACTGCACGGCAAAACCATGGGCATTCTGGGCATGGGCCGCATCGGCCGGGCGGTGGGAAGGGTGGCATTGGCGTTTGGCATGAACGTGATTTACAACGACCTTCTGGATGTGGCCGCGCAGGTAGATT
>JAJZEY010000234.1 GCA_021805585.1 Planctomycetota bacterium | reverse complement strand
CTGATCGGCCTTCTGTTGCTGCTGACGGGTGGGGCAATCTGGGCGAAGCAGCGGCGCCACATGGAATGGGTCGCCGCCATTCTATTGGGTGGCGTGGTGTGCGCCAGTGTGCTGCTGTTTCTGCTGGGCCGAATGGAACGCGGCCGCGTCGGATTAACCAGTTCCGCCGCGCAGATAGCCCGAACGATTCCCGCCATGAAACAAATGGTAATCAGCGGAGTCTGCGCCAATTTCAGCCCCCGACAGATCACCAGCGACATGACCGTAAGCGCATCGGCATGGCTTGGTTCCCAACGGACGTTGGCGCGGCAGAACCGCCTGGTTGTTCAATGCGGTTCCAACGGCGCGATGCAACTCCGAAACCTGAGGCTGGCATCGGGCGCGCCGTTGCTTCTGCGATATCATGCGGTTATGCCGCAAAATTCATTGCGGCCGGTGTACGGGCATTTCGGCACCAAAGGTCTATATATCAACGTCGCGCCGCTGGTGGCCGCAGGCATGAAAGATATCAGCCTTGCCGCGCCAATGGGGGTACTGGCCGTACGGAATGCGGCCGCGACCCGCCTGGTTTTCACCGACGCATCCATTCTGCCGCGCGGCCAGTATCTTGCGGCCGGTCTGCTGACGGGCACTCAACGATCCCTGGGGCGCGTATACCGTTCGATTGTGCGGCGAGGAATTTATTCGCCCGTTATTTTATGCCAGACCAGCGCCTGGACGGATCCGGTAACACTTTCCGGCAAGCCGATCCGTTACACCCGCACAGTCGTCCAGATGCCGGTGGCTTTGCGGCCGCAGCGATCTGGCGGCAGGGTGCATATTCCCTGGCCGTTCCTGCCGTTTCATTTGATCCGGGGCCCGCGCCAGCACGCGATAAGCACGGTGTATGAGCCCCAGCGTCACCGGTGGATTCAACACGTATCGCGCGGGGCTCGCATTTATATAGATTTTCAATTACCCGCAAGTGAACGGCATTTGCACCTGACACAGGCCCGACTGACGGTCCGGATTAGCGCGGCGGGCCGTCCGTTGACGATCCGTGTAAGGACCCGGACCGGCTGGGTGCTGGCAGACCGGATTGCTTCGCCAGCCCAGCGGCTGACGATTGTGCTGCACGGTCGGACCACACCACAATGCGGCCCAGACGGCGGCCTGGATATGGAACTTCGAATCGGTGGCGGCAATTCCCTGGCCAAGTCGTGGGAAATGCAATCTGTGCGGCTGGCGGCGGATGGAACCGAACCGGCCCATTCCGGCTTTTAGGATTCGAGTATAATATAGATATGTCGTATAATATATAGGATTTATGCATGATCAGTCAGACAGTCATTAAAGCTGAAGCCCTGACCAAACGCTACGGAGATTTTACAGCTCTGGACAATCTGTCCATAGAACTCCAGGCGGGACAGATTCTGGGCTTTATCGGCCCCAATGGTGCCGGAAAAACCACCACCATCAAAATTCTGGTGGGTTTAAGCCGTCCGACCAGCGGCACGGCCACGATTTGCGGAGTCAACTGCACGACCGAAACGCGGAAGATCAAGCGGCTGGTCGGGTATATGCCGGATACTTTCGGATTATATGAAAACATGCGGGTGCGGGAATACCTGGATTTTTTCGGTGCCGCGTTTGGCATTCCGCGGAAGGCACGCCAGGCCCGCATGAACGCCGCCATGGATATGACCGGTGCGGCGTATATGGCGGATCTGTTTGTGGAAAGTCTTTCGCATGGCATGAAGCAGCGCGTGGCGTTATCGCGCATTATGCTGCACGACCCGCCGGTGCTTATTCTGGATGAGCCGGCCAACGGGCTGGACCCGACGGCACGGGTGGAAATGCGTGAAGTGCTTCTGAAACTCGCCGCCGCGGGAAAAACATTGATTGTCACGAGCCATATTCTGCCGGAGCTTTCCCGCATCTGCAATATGGTGGCCATTATGACCGGTGGAAAACTGCGGGCGTTTGGTTCGCTTGATCAGATCATGAAACAGGTCCGGGCAAGGCGCATTATTGAAATTCAACTCAGCAGTGCGGCGGATGTTCCATCTGTGGCACAGCGGATATCCACCATGGAAAACGTTGCCGACGTTCGCCCCGCACCGGCCGAGGCGCTCGTGCGGTTTTCCACCACCACCGATGAAGCCGGTTTGGGCGAATTGTTACGAAAGCTGATGCAAACCGGCGGCAGCGTGGCCCAGTTTCGTGAAGTGCCGCAGGACCTGGAAGACGCCTTCCTGTCGGTGACCCAGCAGACCAGCCAGAACAGCGCCCCCGTGGCGGGAGCGTCGGCATGATTCAAAACCCGATTATTCAACGCGAATTTATCGGCCTTTTGCGACGTCCGCAGACACTGGCGGTGCAATTGGTCTGGCTGGCGGCGCTGGCGGCGGTGGTGCTTTTGCGCTGGCCGGCAAGCTCCCAGGTGAATTTATCCGGTCAGCAGGCCGCCGACGTACTGCGGTTATTTGGTTACACACTGCTGGCCGGCCTGATGATTCTGGCGCCGGCATTTCCGGCCGGCACCCTGGTTTCCGAAAAGCGCAGCGGCACGCTTTCGCTTCTGCTGAATTCGCCGTTGTCACCGGCTGCGGTGTACTGGGGTAAACTGGTGGGGGTTATGGGCGTTCCCCTGCTGCTGCTTGTGTTAAGCATTCCGCCGGCGGTGGCCTGTTACACCATGGGTGGCGTCAGCGTGACGCAGGAACTGCTTCCGCTGTACGGAATTCTGGTCTGCGTGGCGCTGCAATCCACCGCCCTGGGGCTGTATGTAAGCCTGCGGGCGGCCACCGTGGAAGCGGCATTGCGTACCACGTATGCGGCGCTGTTTGTAATTGGAATTCTGGTTTTAATTCCGCCGCTGTTTATTCATTCCGATACACCCGGCCTCGGACAGCCGGTGGCGTGGATGGCGTCTCTTTCACCGATTCCGGCGGTGGTTCATGCCCTGGGGCAACGGCGGATAAGCGGCGGTGAGTCCGGCGGCGGACAGGTGATGGGCCATTACGCCATAGCGAGTCTGCTGATGTCCCTGCTGCTGGCAATTGCAACGATACGCCGTTTGTCCGGCCGCCTCTTCGACCGGCCACGGGCGTCAGGCAAAATAACCGATGACCGTTCGACGGGCGTAAAAGTATGGCGTCGCGTGATGTATCTGTGGTTTTTTGATCCGCAGCGGCGCAGCGGCCTGACCGGGCCATGGTCCAATCCGGTGATGGTCAAGGAATTCCGCGCCTCACGGTTTGGCCGATCGCACTGGATGATGCGTCTGATCGGCGGATGCCTGATTGTATCGCTGGGGCTGATGCTGGCGGCTTCATGGGGATCGATGAGTTTCACGTCCAACACGCTTGGGGAAATTATTGTACTGCTGCAGGTTTCACTGATTATCCTGATAGCTCCCACGCTATCCGCGGGGCTTATCAGTTCGGAAATTCAGACTGGATCCTGGCAGATTCTTCAGATGACGCCGCTGACCGCGGTGACGATTGTCTCGGGAAAATTGCTTAGCGCCGCCCGCACGCTGCTGCTGATTCTGCTGGCGACGCTGCCGGGCTACGCGGTGATGCTGATTATCAATCCAAATCAGAAACGCCGCGTTGTTCTGGCACTGGTCTGTTTAATTGTCATTGCGATCGTTTCCGTGCTGGTCAGTGCCGCGGTCAGCAGCTTGTTTCGCCGGACGGCCACGGCCACAGCGGTGGCTTATGGATTGCTGGTGGCGTTATGCGGCGGCGGATTGCTGGCATGGGCCGGACGGGGCGATATTTTTTCCCCGGCCATTGTACGCTTCTGCCTGCGGACAGACCCGCTGGCGGCGGCGCTGGGTGCGGTGCGGGCACCGGGCTTTACCCATTACGCGTTGTTGCCATGGAACTGGTGGTTCATGGGCGGTGTGGGCGCGGCGGCCCTGCTGGTGCTGGTGTGGCGTACCGGTGAATTAACGCGCGCCGGATAACGCTGTAAACTTTTTGTTCGTCGCATTTTTCAACAGGTTACATGACATGATCGCCCAGATATGTTTACTGTTTTCGCGGATGAATTCTTTAAGCCGGTTCACCGGTGAACCGCGCTACCGGCCGGCGGATGCTGGCACTGGCCGCGTAAAATTCGCGTGCGTTTTGGCCCTTTTTGTGTCGGGTGGCGCTGTTGTAACGGGTGCCAACGGATCGTCGGTGTCCGGTGCGGTGGGCAATGGCATTTCCAATATCATCTGGGAAATGCCGATAATTCCGCGGCCTGCCCTGAAGAAAACGTTTGATCAGGCCCTGATACCGGTATGGCGGCAGGTGCTGGCACATCGCGATTCAGAAATGCAGCAGGTCGCCTGTCGCGGCATACGCCGCATGGCCGCCGCCGGAATGCCGGGGCTTGCGGTTCTGGAACCAGATTTGGAAAGACTTGCCGCCAAGTCCGCATTTCCCGCGGTTGGCACAGCGGCCGTTGAAACGCTGTCGTCACTCGCGGACCCGGCTACGAAAGCGTTCCTGACCGGAATGGATCAGCGGTCCCATCAGCCCCTGGCGATTCTGGCGGCCGACCCGCTTCTGGCACGTTGGAAAACGCGGCGAATGTTTGCCCCGTGGCGGCATCGCGCTGCGGACACAAAACTTCCGCTTTCCATTCGCTTGTCGGCCATTCGGTCGCTGGGGAAGGCCGGTGATTCCGCCGCGGCGCGTTCCATGGCGGATTTGGCGGCGGATGCCCATAACCCGCTGGCACTGCGTCTGGCGGCGGCCGCGGCGTTGGGGGAGCTTGACCCGCACAGCGCCGGGGCCATGGCGGCGGGTCTGTTGAATGGCGCGGCGGCGGCGGGACAACGCAACCATAGCGCCGTGCTGCAAAACGGTCTGTTGGCCCTGACGCTATGCCGATCCGCGGCGGATGCAACCCAACAGGCGGTTCTGGTGCGGCTGGTCAGCGGAAAACAGAATGTTCTGGTGCAGGGCGCGATGGCCGCCCTGGTCGGGGACCATGCGGAATTAATTGTTCATCAGGCGCAGGGGGCGGCGGGGAATCCGATTCCGGACATTCGGCGACTTGTTGCGCAGGTATTGGTCCGGCATATTCTGGATGTCAACAGCGCCCGGCAGCCCGGTCGGACAGGGGCTGTGGCGGGCAAATCCATTCAATTGATGGGGCAACTGTTAAATGATCGCCGCCGTTTTGTGCGGTGGTATTGCCGGCATGAACTGATTGTGCTGGGCGGGAAAAGCAGCCTGCGCGGGGCGATTCTAACGGAATGCCGGTCTCAATTGATTCATGGCGGACCGCGCGGAGCGCGTCAGGCGGCCCTGGTAATCGGCGGCCTGATCGACCGCCCCGGTGAGCCGCTGCTTTTGCACGCGGCGTTGACCGGCGCGCCAACCGTTCGTGTGGGCGCGGTGGTGGCCCTGCGTGAACTGGGGCTTTCCGCACCGCTTCGGGCGCTGCTGGCCCGTGCGCGTAAACTGGCCATGGCCAGTCGGACGAATATTGAAAACAGTCAGACCGCCGGCTTCCACAAGAACGCGTATCGCGATGACAATATTCAACTTGCGCAGATATTTCAATTAATTGGTCTTTTGCACTGGCGGCCGGGGGCGGCCTATCTGCGGACCTTTATTCCAAAAACGCAGAATTATTCGGGAACGGCCCGGGCGTCGGCCATCTGGGCGCTGGGACGTATCTACCATGCCGGGCGGCATCGGCATATCATCAGCGAGCTGTCGGACCGGTTAAATGATATTAATCCGCTGGACCCGGAAAGTCCGGCGGTTCGCGCCATAAGCGCGATTGTTATAGGCGAGATCGGGCAACCGTCAGATGCCAATACCGTCTATATCTATTATGGTCCGCAGGCGACGGACCGCATCGGCATGTCCTGCCGGTGGGCCTACACCCGGCTTACGGGCAAGCCGCTGGCGCTTCCCGTTTACATAAAATCGCCGCGTGCCGGAGACATTACCGCCGTTCATCCGATTCGTTGATGTGCCGACCGTCAGGCCAAAGATCGTTTTAACGCCTGGGGCAGCAAAGCCGCTATATCGGTGGCCAGCAGGCCGGCCGGCCCGATGGTTTCCGCCGCGATATCACCCGCCAGTCCGTGCAGGTGCACGCCGAGGACCGCCGCGTTAACCGCATTAAACCGCTGGCCCAGCAAAGAGGCGATAACCCCGGTCAGCACATCGCCGCTGCCCGCGGTCGCCATGCCTGGATTTCCGGTTTTGTTCACGGCCGCCCGTCGGCCGTCGGCAATTGCGGTACGATGCCCCTTTAACACCACCACGCAACCGGTGCCGCGGCTAAGCAATTCGGCCAGCGCGGAGTGATCGGGTCCGGCGGATGAACTCGCCGCAGCGCCATTCCGGGCCGGACCGGTGGCATCGGCGGTCTGTTCCGGGGGCAGGTCCACAGGTATTCCGTCGGCGGTACTTGGGGCGTCGTCATCTTCCACGAGACTGCGCGGCGACGGTTTTGCCGTTGATGCGGGGGCCAACTGGCCGGCGGCTTCGGGCGTCAGGGCGACATCCCCGCCGCGTTTCATCACCGCGCCCATCAGGCGCATGAACTCTCCCATGTGCGGCGTCAGGACAATGTTGGACCAGTCGCGCCGCGTCGGCCATTCGCTGGCTTCCAGAGAGGCCAGGGTGTTCAGGGCATCGGCGTCCAGCACCATGGGCCGATGATGGCGTTCCAGCAGTTCCAGCACGATGCGGCGCGTCAGCGGGTTGACACCCATGCCCGGACCGATGGCGACGGAATCGTGCTGATCGGCAAAAGCGACCAGCGATTTTGTATCACGCGGATTGATCGGAAAACCGGTGGCGGTGGGGCAAATTGTCAGGATATGCGGCAGCAATTCCCTGGCGGCGGCAATTCGCACCATGCCCGCACCGGCGCGGAACGCGGCCAGCGCTGCCAATGCCGGTGCGCCGATCATGTTTTCGCTGCCGGCAATGATTAATACTTTGCCATAGTCGCCTTTGTGGGAATCAAGCCGCCGTGATGTAAGCTTCGGGAGTTCTATCGTTTCCATGCCAGTAACTTAGGGCAGAGTGACGGATGCGGCAAGTCCGCCGCGCACTTCAGCAGCGCCGGGACCGCCGATTTTTCCGGTCCAAGTGCTGTGTCAAGCCTGCTGAACGTGCAAGTTTAGACCTGCGGCAACGCAGATCAGGAGACCGTTGAGCCGGTGAAAGCAGAGCACATAAGGTTGGGAGGAAAAAGTGACTCTCGCCGAAACATTGTACCTTCCGCGGCCTATTTTCAACGGTCTCTTTTCATCGTAGGAAAGCGCGCGGCCTTGGCAGTGCAAAGGTCGATTGCCGATTTTGGCCGCAGGCCAAAATCGAGCGGATTTCGCTGCCAAGAGTAGAGCAACTGGCAGACCGGGGCGATTGATGGGCTTTGGCGACCTTCCTGATAAAAACGGCCTGCAGTTGGCGAATAGGCAGTAAAACTCAACTCGGAGGATGCAGGGGAGCAAGGAGGCGGGGACGTTTTGTAGCGTGGGCAGCGTGCCCATGAGTGAGGCATCTGGCATTTTGCATTTTCGCGGGGGGAATGTGAATTTCAAATTTCAAATTTAAGATTAAAAAGGGCCTGGCCCTCGTAGGATTCGTTTGAATTCTTGCCTTATTTTCTTGTATTGCGGTTGGTGGAGGGGTATAAATGGCGTCTAGCAAATGGGTATGCCCGGTCCCTGGCTTGGTAACGCGGCGTGGTAACTTGTGTTCTGACTGGACAGTTAAATGGTCAGGAATGCTTATAAAACGGCTGAGCCACAGAGGCCGCAGAGAACGCCCGCTGGCGCGTATTATTTTTTGCAAAATTTGCTGTTCCGCGCGGTGGCGTTAACCAATTCCGGCGGCTATATCGTGGAGGCATACGACACCGATGCGTACGGTAATACATTAATTTTTATTGAGCCTGGCTCCGATGGTCGCTGGTTCACCGATGACGATGTGCAGTCAAATTACGGT
>JAJZEY010000018.1 GCA_021805585.1 Planctomycetota bacterium | reverse complement strand
TTTCCGGTATCGGACGGCCCCCCGCTGTGAATCAGCCCAAATCGCTTTCCCGCGGGCCCAACAGCCTGTTGGCCGCTCACCGGATAGTGTCCGCATCTGAAATCCGTCGTTTTAATCCGGCTCCAACTCGTCACACCGGATTCTTACGTTCCCTCCAGCAGACGCTGCCCGAGAAAATTATCCAATGCGTCAATCGAACGCACTTTATCCACAGTTGTATTGATATCGTAAGCAACGCGCAGAAATTCCACCCGATCGGAATGCAGAATGGCAAAACTGGCGCGCGGGTCGTGGTCGCGCGGCTGACCCACCGACCCGACATTGATGATCGCTTTTTCATCGCTTATGCGATATTCATTGTTTAAGTCTTCCGGTGAATAAAAGTCCGGCTGCTGCACAAAAACGCCCGGCACATGCGTATGGCCCACAAAACACAGGTGCGTAATCCGGTCGAAAATGCTTTGTATTTTGACGGTCGCCGAATAAATGTCGTCCGGGAAAATGTATTCATTAATCGGGCGCCGCGGCGACCCGTGCACCGCAAGGAACCGCTTGTGATTCATGCGCGTCTGCATATTTCCAAGATAACGCCACCGGCGGTTGCGACGGGCACGGTCGGCGTCGGCCTCAAACTGTCCGCGGGTCCAGTAGGCCGCGTTTTCGGCGGCGGTATTAAAATTGAATGGCTCGTAAAAAATAGCGAAATCATGGTTACCCATAATGGTGAATTCACAATTTTCAATGACCGTATCCAGGCATTCCAGTGGATTGGGGCCATAGCCGATCACATCGCCAAGGCAGCAGATATGCTCAATATTCCTTGACCGAATTTCCGCCATGACCGCCTGAAGCGCTTCGTAATTGGCATGAATATCGGAAATGATCGCCAGAGGCGGATCGTCGGGACCAGGTTCCACCGTCGCCACGCCCTGGGCAAGCGGGTCCACCGGTTCGGCAGGAGGCGCAATCGCGGCCTGATGGGCGTTACGCACACTGGACAATGGGGCAATACCGTCCGCGTCGTCGTGTGTTTTGGGGTTATGCGTATCTGCCATACTGATTCCAGTTAAATACCAGTCTAAAAATCGCCAAAATCCGCGCCCCGCAGGCTCCTTAAGCGAGCCTCGGTCCCTCCCTTTTTCCGCCAACGTATGCTAGTTGCCGCCCATGAATGCGTCAATCATGCCAAAACACCCGACCAACGAGGCACCTGACCGGCATACCCGGCCGACAGGCACGGCATCGGCCGGTGCGTAACGGTCAGGCTTAATCAGCCGCGGGCCGCCGTCATAGGTAACGGTATTTGGCCTGCGGCCTGCGGGCAATTATGATTCCGGGTAACGAATAGGATTTCACCTGATTTGGGTTAAGGAATTCCGGCCGATGGCGGACCAACAGATTAAGAATGTGCCGGATAGTCCGACTCCCACGCCGCCCCAATCCGGTGCGGAGCGTTTCGTTGGCCATGCGAATCTTATGTCCAAATTGACATTTTTATCGCGCATCTCAGGCCTTGCCCGCGACAAAGCCTGCAGCTATTTTCTGGGTGTCGGAACCACCTGGTCGGCTTTCTGGATCGGCTTTCAATTTCCCAATCTGTTTCGCCGAATATTTGGTGAAGGGGCACTTACCGCTATATTTTTACCCGTTTACACACGGGTGCTTGCGGAATCCGGCCCGCAGGCGGCCCAGGCGCTGGCCCGTCGGGTGTTCGCGATTCTTGCGCTGGTGCTGCTGATCATTGTCGCCGCCGCCGAGGCCGTCGCCATCCCCATCGCCCTGTCCCATGCCGTGCTGGCCAACAATCGCCTGGCCGCGGGCATGGTGGCCATTATGCTGCCCTATTGCATCGCCATCTGCCTCGTGGCCCTGCTGGGTGCGATGGCCGCCGCCCATGAACGCTTCGCGGCCCAGTCACTTATGCCAATGGTGGCCAATGGTGCCATGATTCTGGCTGCGGCTGTTCCCGTCGCCATCTGGACGCGGCATTATCCACTGGACCGCCGCATTGTATGGGTGGCCGGGGCGGTTTTGGCATCCGGCCTGGTGCAGTTGGCGATCATGCTGTTAAACGTGGGTCGGGCGGGTATTCATCTGACCGGCATCCTGAAAACCACACATGCCGGCCACGCGGAAATTGCCGGCCCGGCAGTGCGGCTGATTACGCGCCGCATGTTGCCCATGGTGCTGGGCCTTTCCGCTGTGCAGCTCAACACTTTTCTGGATTCGCAGATTGCCTGGTGGTTTTCGCCGGATGGTCATGGCGGGCTGTCGCATTTTCATTTGCTGGGCCGTTTGATAGCCACACCCATGCTGGCCGGAGCGCTTGGCAAGCTTTCGGTGGCGCAACGGATTTATTTATTACCGGTGGGCATTTTCGGCGTGGCCACCGCCACTGCGGTTTTTCCGCAGCTTTCCCGCGCCGCTGTGGCCGGGGATATGCCGGAAATTAAACGCCTGACCCGCGCCGCCATCGCCAAAAGCCTTTTTTTAAGCCTGCCGGCCGCCATCGGCATGATTATCATTTGCCCCATGCTTATTTCCGCTATTTACCTTGGCGGACGTGTGAACGCGGCGGATGTGGCCCGTGCCGTCTGGGCGGCGCGCTGGTATTGTGCCGGAATATGGGCCTTTGAACTTCAGATGATTCTGGTGCGCGTTTTTTACGCCATGGACGATGCGCAAACCCCCATGAAAACCGCCGCCGCCATGGTGCTTTTGAACATAACCCTGAATCTGATTCTGATCTGGCCCATGCGGGAAGGCGGAATTGCCGCCAGCACCAGCATTTCGGCCGCGATTCAATGCCTGGTACTTTTATGGCTGCTGCGCCGTCGGATCGGCCTCCTTGGGCTTAAGCGGTTATCGGGGCATATCTTCAAAACACTGGTGGTGACCGCCGCAATGGGGGCCGCGGCCCTGCTGGTCAATTTTGCCGTTGGCCGCATCACGCAGCTTGGACCTGTTTACAGCCTGCCCGCGGTCGCCGTGCGGCTGCCGCTGGTGCTTCTGACCGCGGTGCTTGTGTTCGCCGCCGCTGCCCGTATCCTGAATATGGAAGAACTGCGGCAGGCACCGGTCATCGGCCGGTTTGCCCGGCGATCAACGGGCGCACGGCGCGGGGAACGCGATCGGCGGCCGACGTAAGCGAGCCGCGTCTGACACGAAAACGGGAAAAAGAATTGATGAATGCGACAACCAAACCGCCGGAGAAAACCGCTGCGATCATTCCGCGTCCTGAACCGTTATGGGTTCCGGTGGGTGCGACACTTTTCGCCTGTGGCTTGTACATGCTCCTGCCGCCGAACCTCCTGCTGGGGGCCAAATGGCTGCTGCCGGTTATTTTAATGCCGCTGCTGGTGTTATGGATTATTTTATACTATCGTCATGTCTACGTACCTACACGTATTGTCGGCCACTTTGTAACCGGCGTTTTAACGGCGTTTGTCGCGTCGGCCCTGGCGGTATTGGTGTATTCGATTCCCCGACATTCCGAATCGGCTGGAGTCATGCTCGCCTCCGCCGCGATACTCTGGGCCACGAATATCGTGGTTTTCGCGCTTTGGTACTGGCGGCTGGATGCCGGCGGCCCGCACGCCAGATCTTTGCGCGGCAATCATGACGAAGGCTGCTTTCTGTTCCCGCAAATGCTGCTTCCCGCCGCCAAAAGACAGGCCTGGACGCCGCGGTTTTTAGATTACCTGTTTCTGGCGTTCAACACCAGCACGGCATTTTCACCGACCGACACCGCCATTCTTTCGCGCTGGGCCAAAGTGCTGATTATGCTCCAGTCGATTATTTCTCTGGGACTTGTGGCCCTGGTGGCCAGCCGCGCAATTAACATCATCTAATAAGCCCAACCCGGTTACACGACTAAACAGAATACGCCAAGCCGATGAAACGCTTACGCGCCACGGAGCCATCCAACCCGTCGGAGATCATCAGCCAGGGTCGAAACGGGTTGCCGTCAACGGTTGCCCAATCCCGCCGCGCCGCCAATCATTCAGATTCTTCCCGACCGCCCTAAAACAACCGATCCTTCATGGACCGGCGGCTTTCAGGCATGGATAGCCAGTTCCATGCCAGGCCAAACCAGAACGGAATAACAGCGCGTTTCCCATGCATGCCTATTATCCAAATCAGGAAATAGCAGGGCAGACGCGGTTCGTCATACGGGCACGTTAATACCGGATATGGCCAAAGGGCGCGCCGCTCCCGGAAATTTATATTGAATTATCCGCATTTAACTTTGCCTTGGATGCATAAGCCGCCACATTAAATACAGCCTGTGGCCCCCATCGGCACACCGCCGGGCCGGCGGCCAGTTCTGGATTTTGCGACAGTGTCGGGCCAGTTCGTACCGTGTCAATGGGGTTAAAGCCGTTGCCATCATTCAGATTTCAAAAGGACTTGATAATGCAGCAGGTGATACTGCACGCGTTTGCGTTCACGGCCCTGTAATTTTGGCATGGCCTTGTCAAACCAGTAGGCCGCCCGACTTTCCAGATTCAGCTTTTCCAGACCGGTCGCATTTCGCGCCAGCCGCCACCAGGCATCGCCCGCGGCCAACTGCGCCGCCGATTGCACAGGAAGAGCCTTGTCCCGGCGGGCCGCAGCGCGAATCTTCGCATTTTTAGCATGGGCAAGGTAGACCAGCCCCTCTTTCCATCGTCCCTCGCCAAAACAAAGGTATTCACCGATTGACTCGTTGAGTTCAGGCGTGGCGGTCCCGGCGCTGACCGCCCCCATCGCGGCCGAAAAATTCGCCCGCAATTTCTTGATCTCCACCAGCATCCGCTTCCATGCCGCCAGATGCGCGGCGGACTGAACCGGACTTTTTGCGTGGGCCGCCTGCGCGATGGCATCGTCAAGCAGTTTGAGCGCCTTGTGATAATGGCCTTTAAAAAGGAGATGTGAAAAACCCTGGTTTACCAGCGGTGCGGCACAAGTGAAACACCATCGGGACATGTGCCGCATTTCCATGGCGTAATAGTCATTTTCCTTTTCCCGCGCCGCAACCGTCCACCAGAGTTTAGCCGCCCGCAGTTGCGGGACAGGCGGTATCGGCGGATGAATGGTAAAATCCATAACACCCAGTTTTCCAATTTCCCGCCACGTCGGGTCTGAGGCAAGCACCAGATATTTTGCTCCAGCGGAAACGTAATCTTCGGTCACAATTCTGTACAACCCGACGGTCTGATTGGCCTGTGGGTCATCCGGATGCGTCAGCAACCGCTTTTCAGCCGTCAGATATTTTTTCAGAATCGGCCGCTGATCATGAATACGCGCCAGCAACATGCGAAGCTGGACAACCTGCTTGCGCTGCTTAAAACGTACAGCCATCCGCAAACCGTCGGCGGCGATCCGTTTGGCTGCCGCCAGGTCGCCGGCCTGAACCGCATTGTTTGCCCAATTCGCGATCGCCTGCAAATGCGATGTGGCGGCGTAATAGGTAAGGAATCGCGACGCCACCCAACGATGCACAAACGTCGCCTCTAAAGCGGGCTGCTTGACCTGATAATCGGCAACCAGTTGCTGAATCGCGGCCTGGCCAAATTGAAAAAAGCCGAAACGTCCGCTTAGTCGTGTGGCCAGGTCCAGCGCCACATAACAGCGCACGGGATGAATCCGGGGATTGGTTTCAACAGCCTGTAGCCGCCGCAAAAATTGCCCAACCGTAAATCGATTCACCCTTCCACGATACATCGCATTAAATTCAGCCTCCAGCGTCTGACGGGCCGGGGTCTGATCCGCCTGCGGCGGAACGGGCAGTAAATTTAACTTTGTGCCATTCCCCTGCGCTTGCTTTGTCGGAGGCCCATTGCGATTTACCAACGCCGCGCCACACGCTCCCGAACCACTTACCATTGCCGCAGCCGCCAACAAAAAAACCGCGGCCATTCGGACACCACGCAACAGGATTGGCGTCGATCCGTCGGGTCCACCGGACTTCCCATTGATCATTTGTTTCATTCCTGCACCTTCCATTGAAATCAACGTGAATCCAGTCGGATCTATTGCCCCGGCCACTCATTTCACCGGACAGCCTGCTTGGGTCGGACCAACCAAAGCGTAATTAGAGAAATTATCGGCATATTGGATCAATTCCCGGCTATTTTATCGTAAAGAGCCGCCGCCGTGCGGATTCCGCCATAAAAGCAGGTCAAATCCAGCTTTTCATTGGGAGCGTGCAGGTTATCATCCGGCAGGCCAAAGCCGACCAGCACGCTATCTATTCCCAGAATTTCCTTAAACCAGGCGACCACCGGAATGGACCCCCCTTCCCGAATCAGCACCGGGCGCTGTCCGAACCCTGTTTCCAGGGCCGTCGCCGCAGCACGTACCGCCGGGGAATCGGATGGCGTTAATACCGCCGGCGACGCACTCAGGCATTCCATGGAAAGCGTCACGCCTTCCGGCACCGCGGCCCGCATATATTTCTCAAAAGAGGCGCAAACAGCCGCCGGATCTTGCCCCGGTACCAGGCGCATGGAAACCTTTGCCGTGGCCACGCCGGGTAACACTGTTTTGGCACCAACTCCCTGATAACCGCTGGTCAGCCCGTTGACATCCAATGTTGGCCGCGACCAGCGGCGTTCGAGTGTGGAATATCCCGCCTCGCCCGCCAAAGCCTTTAATCCCAGGGCGGCGGCAAACGTCTGATCGGAAAATGGCAGCTCCTTCCATTGTTCCAGGATGGCCTTTTCCGGCTCGACCAAACCCTCATAAAAATTCGGAACAGTGACCCTTCCATCTTGGTCATGCAATCCGCCCAATATGCGACAGAGTGCATTTGCCGGGTTCGCCACCGCCCCGCCATAGACGCCGCTGTGCAGGTCCCCACTGGCCCCGCGCACAGTCAATTGGTAATACACCAAACCGCGAAGGCCGGTTGTAATGGCCGGAATGCCGGGTGCAAACTGGCTTGAATCGCTGATAATCACCGTGGTGGCGGTTTTGAATTCCTCACGGTGGCTTTCCAGCACCTGCCGCAGATTCAGCGATCCGATTTCCTCTTCTCCTTCAAGCAAAACCGTTACACGCACCGGCAATTCGGAAGCGATCTGCTTCCACGCCACCAGCGCAGCCAGATGACAGAACACCTGGCCTTTGTCGTCACTGGCACCGCGCGCAAACAGCCGCCCATCCCGCACTGTTGGCGTAAACGGCGGCGAAAGCCATTGGTCCAGTGGCTCCGCCGGCTGAACATCGTAATGCCCATAAAACAGCACATGCGGTGCCGTCGGCGGGCACAAGCCATCGGGCGTTTGCGCCAGCACACAGGGGTGGCCCGCGGTTGGAATCAGCCGCGTCCGCATGCCGGCACCGCGCAGATAAAACATGGCCCACTCCGCCGCCGCGTGGGTATCTTTTAGATGTTCCGGATTGGCGGAAACACTGGGAATGGACAACCATTGCTTCAGATCGTCCAGCCACGCCCGATGGTTTTTTTCAATCCAGATTAAAACGCTGTCCAGCATTATGTCGCTCCATGCACACCTGTTGAAGGCCGCGCCGACACGACATTCAATCGCCCGCCCGCCCGGCGCAGCCTTGAACAGGCCGCCATCCGGAATTGTATCGTCAGCCAAAAATCAGGCCAGCCCGCCATCCATGGGCGAAGAGACGTTGCACTATTTTGTATCCGCTTAAACCGGCATCCATTGATTCGAAAGCGAATATCCAAAGGCCAAAAAAACGCCAATTGCGATTGCAGCGGAACCACGCGAACGGCCAATTGTGACGGAGCGACCGATCTGCTCGATGGGTCATTTTTTGTCTGGTGGAACACTCCGCGTGAATCTGCGGGTGACGGAACGATTTTTGGCCTTAATGTCATTCACCGCACGCCTCCAATCGGGACCTTACCCGTAAATCAGGAACGAAGGGCGCTTCAACTACACGATTACATTTATGCGCTGCCCATTGCCCGGCGTATCCGCGTTATCGGCGAAATCCGCGGTTTTATCATCTTTACGAT
>JAJZEY010000580.1 GCA_021805585.1 Planctomycetota bacterium | reverse complement strand
GCCGCCATTTTTCCAGCAGGTCCGCATGGGCGATGGTTTCCTGGGGAATGGCGGCCAGCAGGTGGTCCGCCAGGCTTGCGGCCAGACGGGGCGAAGCACCCCCGGTACTCACGGCCAGCGTAATCGGCCCGCGACGCGCGGTGGCAGCGCCGGTGAAGTCCCCATCGCCGGAGTCATCACAGCGGCAGCAAAGAATGTTTGCGGCGCGGGCGTCCGCGCCGGCCTGCAGGTTTACCTGCGGTTTGCTGGTGGCGATAAATACCAGCCGCCAGTGTGGCTGGCCGGGGGCGCTAAGCCAGCCCGCGGGGTAAGGCAGTGTGACGCGGGTAACGGCGGACATGGTGTGAAAGTCAGGGTGAAAGCAGGGACTGATAACCGTAATGATGGCACCGGCATCCGCAAGGCCGCAGGCTTTGCGCAGGGCCACCTTTCCGCCACCGATGATCAGCACGGGTGCCGCGGCAAGTCTAAGAAAGATTGGGTAATCCGACATTTTCATCCTGCAGCTTATCTTAGCAGACCAATCGCACAACAGCATAGCAGCAGGCCGAAAGGCTGTCGCGGAAGTGCGGTGAGAAAAAGTTCCGAGGCAATCATCAGGAAAAACCCTATTTTTCGTTACCGAAAATTATGTTTGGCAAAGATATTGCTTGCGAAAGGAATATACGCGAGCGGGAACGATGGAAAGCGGGCACGCCTTGGCCATGGTCTAACGGCGGACTGTGGTCCGGGCCGGATAAAGCGGTAATGGAAGAGAGTGATAGCCGGTGTCGTGCGGGGTTTGGCAATAAACGTGATTGCGTAGAAATTAGGCATTGCCCCGCGCTCTGATATAAAGATGGTCAAAGGGTTCTTGTGCGAATAGGATTTTTAAGACTTCTGGATGCCGCTCCGCTGATTATGGCGGGGCACCTTGGCTATTTTACCGCAGCCGGAGTATCGGCTTCTCTGCATCGGCAGACGGGCTGGATGAACGCCCGCGACCAATTGCTGGCCGGCTTTTTAGATGCAAGTCAGGCTCCGATAGGCATGCCGATTATGAGTCAGACCGGGCGTGCCGGTTTTGAAAAGCCGCTGGTGGCGGTAATGAATCTGGGCACGGGTGGCAACGTGTTCGTCTTGTCCAGCGAATTGGCACGGGCAGGCGTTGATTCCATAGCCGGTCTGGCGGATTTTGTGCGCAGCCGAACTTTTTATCAGGTGCTGAATCGAACCTTGATCGGCTCGTATGTGTCCACCTATTCCGGACAATACTATCTATTGCGAAATTGGCTGGAAGCCGCCGGTTTATCGGAGAATCGGCATATTCGGCTGACTCCGCTGATGCCCGCACAGGTACCGGAACATCTGGCGCATGGCTATGTGGATGTCTGCTGCATCGGCGAGCCGTGGGGCACCCGGTGTGTCAGCTATGGATGGGGCACAATTATTGGTGCGACCACGGATGTGTTGCCGCATCATCCGGAAAAAGTTCTGGCGTTTACCGAACAATTTACCGCCGCGCACCCGCAGGAAGTCACCGGAGCGGTAGAGGCGGTTTTGCGAGGGGCTGATTTCTGCAGCCAATCGCGAAATATGGATACGCTTGTGGAGGTGCTTTCGCATCCTGCCCATCTTGACGAGTCACCGGATATTATTCGCCGCAGTTTAATGCTGGGGGTTTCGGATGCGTTCCCAACACAGGGGCGGGAGGGTTCAGGTGATAATGGAACATCCCCGATGCGGCCCGCCGACGCGGTACCCGTACGAAGCTGGAATGCATCCGATTGTTATCCGGACAGTGGCGCGATGGAATGGTTTTTGGGACAGATGGTTCGATGGCATGACCTTGTGGCCGGTCCGGAATTGCAACTGGTTGCCCGGCGCAGTGTTCGGACCGACTTTTTTGAACAGGCCGCCGCCCGGCTCGGATTGCCGCCAACCGCACCGGAGGCGAGCCGAAGTTTGAAATGGCGCAATATGCAACCGGCGGGGACGCCAATTGCGGTTTAATACGGTCCGCGGACCGGGTGAGGGGCGGCAGGCAATAACGAAAATCTCTTGCAAATTGGCTTCAAAGTTTGGCTATTGGCCTGAATCCTTCCGCGCAAAAAACAACAAGGATCGGCGCATTACCTTTGGATAAAGTTAAGACGAATGAAGCGTTGGTAATAATGCGCGTCGCTTATCGGCGGGAAGCGAGTTCCTGATCGCGCTGGCGGGCGGTGGCGCGGCGCAGCGCTCGTTTTTCAAACCAGGTCAGGCTGTGCATCCCTTTGTCGTGAACTTTTTCCAGAATTTTATCCAGCCGCCGAAGTTCCAGACGATCTCTGCGGGTTTTGCGGCCAGTCCAGTGTAACCAGCGACGGATCAGCATCTGTCGCTTTTCTTTGGGGATATCGCGCATGGACGCGCCATTGGAAAGCAGTTGTTCCATAATGGCCGGTCCATCCTGCTGAAGCTGCCGTCGCCGCTGCACGCAACTGTAAAACAGAAGAACAGACATGATAAGAAACATCGTGGCTTTGGCATAAAGGCCCAACAAGGCCATGGGAACCGCCACCGCCATACCCACGATGCAGGTCACGTTAATGGCCTGATAGGCACCGGTCATGGGCCATAAAATCGCCTGCAAAAGGTAGGCACCATCAAACCAGTAATAGGGGAGCAGGTTAATGTAAATAAGCGCCAGATTGGTCCAGTAGAACAAAAATAGAAATGATCCGCCGGTTCCCAGCGAGGGGTGGAACGGTGCCCCCGCACCCAGCAGTGCCAGCGGATTCAGCAATAGGGGCAGCGACAAATGCCAGTTCGCGGCCAGCAGACTTCCGGATACCAGGGCCGCACTTAAATTGGCAAAAATGCCGCCCGCCTGCGCTATAAACATTGGCCACGCACCCGGTGGGTGAATCGGTGGAATCATGTTGCCGGACGGCCAGATCAGAAAATCGTCATGGCGGCCGCCGACAAATTGTGCGCCAATGCGGTGGCCCATTTCATGCCAGAGCAGCGCCGCCAGGGTGGCGAATATGAGGAGGACAACCTGTCCGGGATAATCGGTTTGCAGCATTCGCATGGCCTGAAACGCCATAAACAAAAGCAGCCAGAAGTGCAGACGGATGCGAATGCCGAATGGGGAACCCAGCGGCAGGGAATAATTAAGTAAGGCCAGCGCGCCACCGCCCATGAACCCGCTGCCCGCACCGCCATCGGTACGGTTATAATCTCTATCACGCCAACTCATGCGAGCCACCGCTAATTACCTCTGGCCGCGAAATTCCGCCCGGCCTGCGACTGGTCAACCACCTGGTGTTGACAAATATTTTAACAGAACGGCAATTGATTTCCCGTCCACAATTTCATTGTCCTTAATCATACGCGTTATTTCGGCTGGCGCTAACACAACCGTCGTAATTGTTTCATTTTCCTCCAGCGCCTGCGCGCCGGGGGTCAGGTCGGTCGCCAGAAACGCAAACATTTTTTCAGTCAGAATTCCGGGCGAAGTATAAAACCAGCCAAGCGACAGAATTCTTTTTGAATGATAGCCGGTTTCTTCGACAAGTTCCCGGCCGGCACACAATGCGGGGTCTTCGCCTTTTTCCAATGTGCCGGCGGGCAGTTCCCAGAGTTCTTCACCAAGGGTATGGCGAAGGTTCCGGATCATCACAATGGACCCATCGCGCAGAACCGGCAGAATAATGACCGCCCCGGGATGCCACACAACTTCGCGGACAATCTGTTTCCCCCCGGCCGTACGCACCGTTCGCAGCAGAAGGTCCATCCGCTGACCATGGTAAAGGACCTTGTCCGTGTCCGGGTTCTGCTGTGGAATGGTCATGAACGTTAAACCTTTAATTATTTCTCATACACTCTAACATCGGCACGACGCACTCCCTATAATAATGTGAAATGAAAGAAAAGGGAAAAAAAAGGAAGTCACGTTCTGCTCCACCGGTCGAAGAGGCAGACTGCGGGCCAAACGCGCCTCCATCGGTCATGTCTCTGCCGGTGATTCAGCCGCCGGAAGATAGTGACAGGCGGGCGGCACAGTCCACCGCCGGCGGTGCGGTGAACGACACCCGCGGTACGGTAAATGATCTCGGTGCGGTGGCTTCCGAACCGGCCAGCGACGACTTTGATGAGGAAATTGTCCAGGAAATTCCCACCGGCGAGGTGCTGCTTCCTTTGCCGGATGAACCCGCCGCCGGTCGGCTCGCCCGCCTGCATGAAAAGGGCCGGGCCTTGCCCTTGTCGCCGGGCGTCTATCTGATGAAAGATGCCCGTGGGGTTGTGATTTACGTGGGAAAATCGCGAACGCTTCGCAACCGGATAAGCAGCTATTTTATTGCGTCCACCGATCTTGGACCCGTTAAACAAAAGCTGCTGGATTACGTGGCGGACTTTGACACGCTTATCTGCGATTCGGAAGTGGAGGCCCTTCTGATTGAAAATCGGCTGATAAAAGATATAAAGCCGCGATTCAATGCGCGGCTTAGCGATGGGAAAAGTTACCCTTACCTGGAAATTACCATCCGTGATGACTATCCCGGCGTGTATGTGACCCGGCAGCCGAAGGAAAGCGGTACGCGGCTGTATGGGCCATTCATCAACGGCTTTGCGCTGAAAGAAGCACTGATTTACATGCAGCGAGGTTTCAAGTTCCGCACCTGTGAACTGGAAATTCGGGCGGATAACCCCAAGAACCGCTTTTTCCGCCCGTGCCTGCTTTACAATATTCGCCAGTGCACGGCACCGTGCGCGGGGAAAATCAGCCCGGAAGATTACCGGGCCGATATAGACCGGCTGAAGAAATTTCTGGAATCAAGTCGCGGAGACGCCCTTCGTGAAATGACCCGCCAGATGGAGGCGGCGTCGGCCGCGCTGGATTTTGAACAGGCTGCGGCTCTGCGCGACCAGATTAAGGCCCTGCGTGCGCTATCGCACCGCGGAAAAGGGGCGAAGGAAATGCAGCCGGAGCTGTTTTTTCAGGATCATCAGGCCGGGGCGCGGCAACTGCAGGAAATTCTTGCCCTGCCCCATCCGGTCCGCTGGATTGAGGCCATTGATATTGCCCATTTTCAGGGAGAGGCCACGGTTGGCTCCCAAGTCTGCTTTATGGATGGCCGTCCGTTTAAGGAGGGTTACAAGCGGTTTCGTATCAGGGGAGTCACCGGAATCGATGATTACAAGTGCATCGCCGAAGTTGTTTCCCGCCGGTATCGAAATGCCGGCGTTGGTCAGGAACTGTATCCGGATGTCATTCTGATTGATGGCGGGATCGGCCAGCTTCACGCGGCGCAAGGCGCTTTTTCCGAAATGGAGGTTAAGCCACCGATGCTCATCAGCTTAGCCAAACGGGAAGAGGAAGTGTATGTTCAAGACCGGCCGGTGCCATTTAAGCTATCGCGTACAAACGCGGCACTGAAATTATTGCAATTCGCCCGCGATGAAGCGCATCGGTTCGCCCAAGGGTATCATCATCTGCTGATTGCCCGGCGCCAATTTCAGGACACTTTTGCCGTCAAAAAGCCGGACAAAAAAAAGAAGGGCCGGGCCGCCGACGGGCGGGCAACCGCGATGGGAACGGGCGAAAAATCCGAAAGCAAAGCCCCCGCCGAATTGCCGGAGGAACATGCGCAATCCACTGCCGCCGAAATGTCGGAAGTGAAAATATTAACCGTGGAAGACATACGGCGAATGTCGGAAAAAAAGTGATGCGGATACTATTATGCAATGCATCATCTGGTGCCAAAATATAAAGATTTTATGTGCGTGTATGCGCACCGGCGATTGTATGCCCGCCAGCCTGCTTGAAGCTTCAGGTTTTGTCACGCGCCGTCATCAGCCGGGCGGCTTCCAGAGCCACCCGGCGGCTGGCGGGCATCTGGCGGGAAAATGCACGCATGGGACCGGTCAGATCGCGGAGTTCCCCAGCCATGGCGGCTCGCTTGTTCGTATTTTCCAGAAGCTCCAGAACTTTCCGGGCCAGCGGGCGGCTCGAACCGTAAAACGGCATGAATTCCGGCACAAGTTCCCGATCGGCCAGAATGTTTACCAGCGATAAATGGCGGCTCTGCACCAGGAATTGCCCCACCAGCTTCCACTTCCACGCCGCCAGGGCGTACATGACCACCATCGGTTTATGCCGACTGGCCACTTGCAGAGTCGCGGTTCCGCTGACCGTCAATACCACATCCGCCCAGTCGATAATCGCATCCGTCATGCCGGTACGCACTTCCGCGACTTCCCCTTTGGCGCGAAGAAGGGTGCGAATCTGCCAGGCCCGGCTGTCATCCGCGGCCGCAATGGCAAAGGCCGCCTGACTCATGCGGCCGCGCACCTGACGCACCACGTCCAGCATGGGCGGCAAATTTCCCTGCACTTCAGCCCGGCGGGAACCCGGCAGCAGTGCCAGCTTTATCGGGGCTAAAGGCAGCGGCGCGTCCTCTCGTCCGGCAGTTGATTGCCGGATCGGCGGTCGGCCGGAAGGAATTGCGAGCGGCTTTTCAGCGGCTAATGGCGCGGCGGAATCAAACAGTGGATGGCCCACATACACCGCGTGGACATGTCGCTGGCGAAAATAGTCTTCCTCAAACGGCAGGACGCAGCAAAGCGTATCCACCACGCCGATTAATTTGGAAATCCGCCACGGTGCCCACGCCCACAATTGCGGGGCTACATAATAACAGACCGGAATGCCCAACCGATGGGCCAGTCGCGATACCCGAATGTTCACGGGCGGTGAGTCGATGGGGATAACCACCGCCGGGCCATGCTGACGAATATCCTCTTCAATTTTTTTTAGCAGCTTCAACCAGAATCCGATTTGCGAAAGCGCGCCCAGCAGCATGGCGGAATTTTTGGTCGGGTCGGCTAATAGCCGGCAACCGGCGGCCGCCATTTTCGCCCCACCGACGCCGCGAAAGCGGGCATCGGGAAATTCCGTCCGCAGCGCGGTAATAAGCGCCGCGCCCAAAGCGTCCGCACTGTGTTCCGCTGCGGAAAGAAAAAACAGGGGGCTTTTAATCGGTGGCTCCTCGGAAGGATATTTTTGGCCCTACGTCAACCCTAACCCTAATTTGCAGGCTTGACGGAACGCCAGGCTGCCGCAGTGCTCCTGTATGGTTCCGCATATTGGGGCGTCATCGAACGTCCATGGCCATGCACTTGGTCTGGCAGACTTGCTGCCGGATACTCGCGGTATCTAGTAAACACTGGTTTGGCGCGGCGGGCAAGTTGTTTGCGGAAAGCCGACATTTTGGACAAGTGTGTCACGCTCGGCTGAAATTTGGGTGCCGGGGTAAAAAATGGGTCAAAATCTTCTAGAAATCCATTCGGATAAAAGTATTTCGCCAATGTGAATTTTCAGTTCAACAGTCCAATAATAGCCAATATTCAGTGAAAATATCGTGTGTTCGACAGGTGGGACAATTCCTATAAAATTATATGCCATCGATATTTAAGGTGAATAATCGTGCAAGAAAAATAAACGTGAATGTGAAATTAAAGTTAATCATCCATTTCGGAAAATTTCGTAAACTTCCACGGGTCATTGGTTCGATAATTAGGGCTGGAAGTGTAACCACAGCGGAGCAGTTAAGTGAGTGCGATTCAATTGTCCAAAGCGGAACGAAGGCAGATTGTCTCCGTTCTTTCAGAATTAAAGACCGAAGGTCTTATTTACGGACGGCGTCACCGGCGCCAGCCCGTGCGCCAGTTCATGTGGCTTAAGCGACTTCCGCGCCCGGCTAATCCGCGCGGGGCGAGTTTCAAAATTGTCAGCGAAGATGCGTCGCTTCAGGGGCTTGGCTTTGTGACCCGGCGGCGGCTTTATCTGAACGAATTCGTCGTGGTGCCCCTCCAATTCAAAGAGGGTGGCGGAATGCTGGTGCTTTGCCGCGTTTGCTTCTGCGCGTCGCTTCCGGACGGCGGCTACCGCGTGGGTGTGGAATTCAAGGAAACGCTGTCTGATCCAAAGTGTAAGGAACGTATCCCCAACACTTGGCTTAAAGAGGGCTGGGCCGCCGATGTTCAATTGTCTTAATCGGCCCAATTTTG
>JAJZEY010000263.1 GCA_021805585.1 Planctomycetota bacterium | reverse complement strand
ATGATCAGCCGCCGCCCGGTGTCGTCCGGCAGATTATTCAGTTGCAGGGACTGGCCGCTACTCCGCTGACCAACGGCAAACCCAATGCCATTGTGCTGGCGCGGGCGGCGAATATTATCATTGATCATGTCGGACGGCGGCTTCAGGTCGCGGTTCAACTCGACCACGGCGTGGCATTTGACCCCAACAGCTTTCGCCAGGTTCAGGGCACTATCCGTTATCTGCCGCCGGATGGCAAGCCCTACGTCATTCGGTCCGTGCTGGTGAATCGTCCAAAATTTCTGGATTTTCGCCGGCTAAAAGCGCTTCAGACCAATCCGCTTTTATTCGCCCCCATAGCGCGGTTGCACCGCCGGCTTGTTCTATCACTGGAGCTTGCTTCCGTTGCCCGCTGGTATCTTTCAAAATTTCATCCGGGTGTGTCACTGCCATTTGTCCGGACTGGCGACAATGGACATACGGTTACGGTTGTGGCACCCGACGCGAATCTGGATAAAAACAAGCGACTGGTGTTGCACGCAGCGCACGGGCGGTCGGTTCAGGTCAGTGTGCGTTCGGGTGGCATCCTGCGTATGGTATATCTGGCCAAAAGTGTGAAGCTTGTGATTGCCGACGCGACCGTGTCGGCCGGAGCCGGCCTTCCGCGGGATGTGCAAACCTCGCCACTGAAAGCGTCACTCGTGTTGAGCGGTGAAGTGCGGCAGCGAAATCCGCAGTTGAATCGCCGCTTTCACTCGGCACCGCCGACTGTGGTGTTGGCGAATATTGCGGTTCCGTCAGCGGCGCGCGGCAAGGTATCAACCTCCGATAGGGGGGATGTATCGCCCGCGGCCGCGGGGCTGATCAGGCTTATCGCGCGGCGCGAAGATCACCTCCGGCGGCAGGTTGTTTCAGAAATGCAGAGCCGCGCGTCATTCGCCTTGTCCTGTGTGGTGCTGGTGATTCTTGGTGCCGCCCTGGGCATTGTGCTGCAGGGCCGAAATCCGCTGGCGGTTTTTGTGGTGGGGTTTGTGCCCGCCATGGTGCTGGTGTTGCTTATTAACACTGGCCGCGAACTGGTGACGCGCACCGAAGGGTCGCCCCTGCCCGGCCTGCTGCTGATCTGGGCTGGGAACGGAATTATTCTCTTGCTGAATATCTGGGTTTACCGACGGCTGCTCAAGCGATAGGCTGCCTTAGTTGTGCGCCGCATTGCGGCAAGCCGCGGCTTTAGAAAGAGGTCCCACTCCGAATGAAACGCATTGATCGCTACATCATCTGGAGCTTTCTGATTAACTATCTGCTGGCGCTAAGCGTGCTGGTCGGAATGTATATTCTGCTGGACATTATCGTCAATTTTGACCTGTTCACGCGCGGTGCCACCTATATTCATACCGGACTTATTTCCGCCACCGTCGGCCTGCTTGGAGAGATCATCAGCTTTTACATGTATCGCACGCTGGTCATATTCCAAATGATGTCCGGCGTTATTCCCCTGCTGGCCGCGGGTTTCACCATGATCCGCATGACCCGTCATCGGGAACTTACGGCTCTGCTGGCCAGCGGTGTGTCGCTGTATCGCATTGCCGCGCCGGTTATTCTTTGCGCCATTGGCTTTACGCTTCTGGTCGTTCTGGATCAGGAAGTATTAATGCCCGGTAACATTAACCAGCTTCTGCGCAAACATGGTCAGGTGACCGCGGCGTTTGTTCAAAACGAGCCGATTTATTTTATCCCGGAAACCGATCATTCCCTTGTGCTGGCCACCAGCTACGATCCGGCCACAAAAACCCTGCGCAATGTCCGCATTATTGAACGTACCGCCGCCGGTGTGCCCACCGCCCGGATTCTGGCCAGAAAAGCCGTCTGGGAAGCCGACGCGGGTGAAGGTCCTATGCGCGGCGGCTGGCTGATGAGCGACGTGTTGCAGATCAACGATCGCAAAGCTGGCGATCCGCGGCGCCATCCGCAGTTGGTCAAACAAATGATTTATTACACGCCGTTGAACCCCCAGCAGCTTAAGCTGATGTTTGAAAAAAAAGCGGTCGATTACCTTTCCACCGCGCAGATCAACCGCATGATTATATTTTCGCCGCCATCCACGCGCGTGGCCCTGGAAAAAATCATGTACACCCGTATTTCGCAGTTGATCATGAACATGGTCATGCTGCTCATTGGTATTCCGTTTCTGCTTACGCGGGAACCCGGCGCTCTGGTGAAAAACATGTTTTTGTGCAGCTTGGTGTCGGGCGTCTGCTTTATCACGACATTTGTCATGTATCAATTGGCCGGTTCGGGCCTTTCACCTTTCGCAGGTGCCGCCGCGCCGGTTATTCTGTTCGGTCCGCTGGCCATTGTCATGCTCGATACCCTCCGAACTTGATTGATGGCTGGTTCGCGGGGATACAATTTCCGCGGTCTATTCCCAAAAGTCCGACTGATGGGACTTATCGTCCCGGTTTTCGCCGCGTTGGCCGCAGGGCAAGAAACACAAGCGGAAGCAGCAGCGTTGCAATCGCGGCCGGCTCGGGAACGGTGGCGGTACCCACCAGCAGGTCCACATATCCCGGATTCAGTGAAGTGGAAAAGGCGTAGGGTGTATTACCGATGGTTGAATCGATCAGAGTCCAGGATCCGATATTTCCTGACGGACTATCCAGCCTGCCGGTGTAGGAAATCAGATGGTAAACGCCTGATACCAGCGCTCCGCTGATGACGACGCCTGCATTCCGCCCCAGCGAAACATTTCCATTATCGCCGTTGGATCCCACGACGTTGATCGGTGCGACCGAACCACTGGCTGTTCCGTAGGCCAGCAGCGAATTGTCCGCCAGAATCAGGTTGTTACGTACCACCAGTCCGCCCGCTCCCGGTGCCAGTTCGCCATTTTGTGTCGGGCCGGTGCCGGAACTGACTGTTGAAACCGGGCCAGTCAGGATGCCGCTGCCGGCCAGAATTCCCCCCGCCGAAATTGTCAAACTGCCGGTGCCCACCGGCGATCCGTTCAAACTTTTCAGAACCAGCGTAACGCCGTCCACACTGGTGCCACCGGTATATGTACTGGCGGTATTTAAGGTGATGATTCCGCCGCCGGTAAACGTCAATTGCCCGCTTCCGCCGATTTGCTCGCTTATGCCAATCACGTGCCCACCGGTGTCAATAGTGCCACCCTGTGGCTGTACGGTTACACTCGTCAGCCCGCTGATAAACGCGTTGTTGTCCGCCAGCGCCGACAGTGTTCCGCCGTTGAAATTCAGATTCGACGTGCCACTGGAACTGACGATTGCATTGGCATTTAAAACGCCGCCGTTGAGATTATAGGAATATATTCCAGTGGAACCATTTCTTCCCAGAATAACGTCTCCGTCACCACCTGTTGTCAACCCATTATCGGAGAAGAATGAAACGCTCCCCCCATATTGGTTAACCGTGCCATTGCCGGACGTGCCTCTGGACCCAAGCACAATGTTCGATCCGTTCCATAACCGCACGGAGCTTGTTCCGGTTATATTCAACACGCCGGAAGAAGCATTAAAAACCCCTAATTCCAGGTCGCCGCTGGTGCCCCCGCCAGTGCGAATGTTCAAGGTTCCACCATTTAAATCCACAGTTCCGGCGGCATTTGCCGATTGCCCGATAACAAACCACGTCTGTGACTCAACCGTCCCGGCCTGCTGAATATACAAAGCCTTTCCGCCATTGTACCCGCCCACACGGATGACATTGGCGTTAATTGATGAACTGGAATTAAAAAGGGCCAGTGTCGCCGCGCTGCCGGGCAGGGTGCTGATATTCACATCCGCGGTCGGCGTATCAATCGATCCGCTGTAAATATTAACCGTACCGCCGTTGTCAATTGCGATTCCGCCGGTGTTTGAAAAAACATTCCCCACGTTCACCGCTCCGTTGACGACGTTCAACGCTCCTAAGCCGTAAACCATACCGGAAATCTGGATCGGATTAGTCAGGTTGTTAACAATGGTGGTATTGTTGTATAGGTCCAGTTCGGCATTCAACGAAACCGTGTCGTTGTGCCCAAGATACGGATTGGCGGTTATGGTGGCTGTTCCACTGTCATTGGCCAGCATTAATCCCGAAGTGTTCAATTCGCCCAATATATAATTCGTATTGCCGCCGTTAAAAACCAGATTTCCAGCGGTCTGAAAGTTGGACCATTGTACATTGGTGGATGTCGCGGATGTTTGTCCGAAGACTGCGGTCTGCGACCCAAGTGTCGGCACCTGTCCATTTTTCCAGGAACCGCCGCTATTCCAGTTGGCCGTTGTGCCGTCGCCTGTCCAATTCATGGTCATGTTGGATGGCGCAAGTTGCCAGATGTTGACATTCTTGATCTGCATCGTGGCTGGAAATGATGCCCAGGTCGGTGGTTCGCCCGGCCAGCCGCCCACCGCCAGGTCCAGCAGCAGATACATATTCTGGCTTTGACCAATATCCGCCGTGCTTCCACTGACCGTGTAGATGGCGCTGCCGTTGAAATAGAACGTAATCGAATTCGGTGTCCACATCATGCCATAATCGTTGAGGCTGGTGGCTTCATTCACGCCTGTGTAGTGCATTCCGCTGCCGACGGATTGCGGGTTGGAAGAAGATCCAAAATGATACGTTGCGTAATAGTCATAAGCGGTTCCCGATGATCCGGTCTGATTGTTGTAGGATTGCTGCGGAGCCTCCATGATGTCCATTTCCGGTGGCCAGCCGTTTTGGAGCATCCAGAATGCGGGCCAGGTTCCCAGCGTATAGGGTGTCTGAATCTGCGCCTCGACATACCCGTAAGTAAAATTCAATTTACCACTGGTATTGACCAGGCCGGTCGTGAAGTTGTAGCCGTTCATCGACTGGCGCTGTGCCGTGAGATTCAGCGTGTTGTTGGAAACCGTTACATTGCCCGGTTCGCCAATGCTGTCGCTTTGGGGCGGCACATTGCTGCCCCAGGGTTGACCAAAATTCCATTTCAAGGGATTTAATGTTGTACCGTTAAACTGGCTGGACCAAAGCAGCTGATACCCGCCGACAGGTGGAGCCGCATGCACGCCGATCGCCGTTGTCAGCACCGTTGTGGCAATCGCCAAACATAGGCCTTTTCGCTGTCCGTTTCGGGCTGGTCCGCGGGTCATGGTGCCTTCGATCATAAACACATTCTACACGCTGTTGGGCACGTTCGGATATACAACTACGATAAATTATTTACAAGAAACATTGTCCCGGCTAAGACGGTTCGGCGCAAACGGGCAGACCGAGCCGATCGGGTGTGCCCGCTTTTTCTGGAGGGAAAATATGGCATAGATACTTGCGGTCTCGGCGCGACAAAGCGCTAACGCCATTTCCCTTCCTGCGACGACGAAGCTGGCGAGACGCGCGCGCCCAGTTTGGGGGTCGGGCGTATCGCCCGGCAATTGCAACGGCCACCATGTCCGGCCCCCGGCGTTGCCGCGGCAACGCAGATCAGGAGATCGTGGAGCGGGTGAAAGTAGAGCGACTGACAGGCACGAAAATATTGCCGAATTGTAGTGTAGTGGGCCATTCCTTCCTGATTTGCGGGCACGGTCCCGATTGGAGGCTTGCGGTGAATGACATTAAAGCCATAAACCGTTCCGTCACCATCAGATTCACGCGGAGTGCCCCAGTAGTACCTTCCCGATAAAAACGGGCACACCCCGGCAGATCTTCTTAAAAGGCGAATTTGACAAACCGGTACCCTTTCTGCTATCCTGTTGATTCGTAGGAGCCGGACCACGGGCTATAACAAGTGGGAGCTTGGGATATGCCGCAACAATTGCGGTATGTCAGGCGAATGGAATGCGGCCTTCAACCGCCTGCGAATGCCTGATCCGCCGTCCCGCCCAACTGCGGTAAAACGGTAAGAAATGGCTTGCTTCGCTGAAAATTCCAGTTCCCGCCTGTTGTTTTCAACCCATGGCTGTTTAATGTCAATGAATCCTTTCGGCATCCCTTGTTTTGCCGTTTGGTTTCATGGAATCCGGGTCGCCACGAAGGCCGCCCGCAGCTGAAATGGAGTCTTTGCATGGCCATTCGTATCCGCGGTAAGCGGTATCAGGAATCGCTGAAAAATTTGCCCGCAGGTCCGGTCACGGTGGAAAAGGCGCTGCCGATCCTTAAATCGTTCAAGGCCGCCAAATTTGATGAAACCGTCAATCTGGTCATTCACTTGGGCATTGATGCCAAACAGGCCGATCAGATGATTCGGGGTTCCGTCAGCCTGCCGCGCGGCATTGGCAAATCGAAGCGGGTCATCGCTTTCGTGCAGGGCAACAATGTCGAACTCGCCCAGGCCGCCGGTGCGGTGGAAGCCGGCGCTGAAGACCTGATTAAGAAAGTCAACGATGGCTGGCTGGACTTTGATGTCGCAGTCGCCACTCCCGATATGATGCCCAAAATCACCAAACTTGGTAAAGTCCTTGGCCCCCAGGGAAAAATGCCCAGCCCAAAAGCCGGTACCGTTACGGCGGATGTCGCCAACGCGGTAAAGGAATATG
Source organism: Planctomycetota bacterium (assembly GCA_021805585.1). The sequence goes on along the minus strand of JAJZEY010000263.1, from coordinate 1,545 downwards.
CCGCCGGCAAAGTGGAATTCCGTAACGATGCGGGCGGTAATATTCATGCCGCAGTTGGTAAAATCAGCTTTTCCGAAAAGGACCTGGCGGACAATGTTCACGCCTTCCTGAACACCATTCGTCGGCTTAAGCCGGTTACCGCCAAAGGTAAGTACATCAAAAAAGTCACGCTGCACAGCACCATGAGTCCCGGTCTGGAAATTGATACGGCCCACCTTGATGTGGAAGCCACAGAAGCCGCCTGAACCGGAACCTGTTTTGGATATCAACGGCCCGGCGGCTGAAAATCGCCCGGCCTGAAAATTGAAAGGTGTAACATGAGCAAACGTATTAAAGGCCTGATCGCCACCCAGTTGCAAACACGGCTCACCGGTTCCGATAGCGTGGTCATTGTGGACTACGTGGGAATCAGTGCCAATGATACCAACAAGCTCCGCTCCGGCTTTCGCAAGAAAAACGTGCGCATGACCGTTGTTCCCAACGCCATGGGGGCCAAAGCCCTGGATTCGGTTGGACTCAAGGGTGCCCGGAATCTGATGGTGGGAACCAATGCTCTGGTTTACGGCGGTGAATCCATTGTGGATCTTGTAAAGGAAATCGTCGCCCAGGCCAAGGAAATTGATAAGCTTAAAATCAAAGGTTCGGTCGTTGAAGGCCAGTTGCTGGACAAAAAAGCCACCGAAGCCCTCGCCACCATGCCCAATAAGAAGGAACTTCAGTCCATGATCGTCGGTCAGATTCTTGGCCCGGGCCGGAAGCTTGCCGGGCAGATTCTTGGTCCGGGCCGCACGCTGGCTGGCCAAGTCAAGGCGGTTATCGAAAAGGCCGAAAAGGCCGAGGCGGCACCCGCAGCCGCCTGAACCAGCATCGGGGCTTGATGGCTCCGGTCGAAACATGCTATTTACTCTTTCGCATGTTTATCAGCCTGCCCAGAGCAGTTAAAACGAGGCGCGTTGCCTTGGCTGGAAACAGCGACCAGATACGGAAAGGTTTTTACCATGGCAGAATTTGCTGCTGACATTATCGAACTCGGTGACAAGATTGTCGCCCTTTCGCTGTTGCAGGCACGCCAGCTCAGCGAGTACCTCAAGGAAAAGCACGGCATTGAAGCCGCCGCCGGTGGCGCAGTCATGATGGCCGGTCCGGCCGCTGGCGCGGCTCCCGCCGCCGCCGCCGCCGCTGAACAGACCACCTTTGATGTGGTTCTGAAGGCTCCGGGCGAAAAGACGATCCAGATCATCAAAATCGTCCGCGCCGTCACTAACCTTGGCCTCAAGGAAGCCAAGGATATGGTCACCGCCGCTCCCAAGGTTATCAAGGCTGGTGTCGAAAAGGCCGAAGCCGAGAAGCTCAAGAAGGAACTCGAAGCCGAAGGCGCAACCGTCGAACTCAAATAAGTTCGATTCCTGTTGCGTGGGTTTGGCCACATTTGTGGATTCACAGGGCCGCGCCGGCATTGTCCGGTGCGGCCTTTTTTTATTGCTTTCACGTTGCTGAAACAGTGCGTCCAAAGCGGTGCGAGCGGATAGCGGCTCTCATAGCGAC
>JAJZEY010000592.1 GCA_021805585.1 Planctomycetota bacterium | reverse complement strand
GATTCCTTCGGGCCGGAACGCCGGGTGACGCGTTCGCGGGGCAATGTGCTTTATGAACTTGATGGCCACAGCGCGCTGGGGCTTTATAAGGAATATCTGGGGCAGCATGCGGCGCGACTTCCTTCCAGCGGCCTGCTGTTCCCGCTGACCGTGCGTCAGCCACGTGGCGATGAAACGCTGGTGCGCACGATTCTGGCTGTGGATGAAAAGGAACAGAGCATGACCTTCGCCGGGGACATCGCGGAGGGTTCCATGGCCCGTTTGATGCGGGCGAATTTTGACCGACTGGTGGATGGCGCCCATGGCGCGGCGGAGGCCAGCCAGCGGCGGATTGACGACGGCGCGGCGCAATTGGCGATTTTAATCAGTTGCGTCGGGCGAAAACTGGTGCTTCAGCAGCGCGTGGAAGAGGAAGTTGAAGCGGTGTGTGATGTGCTGGGACCGGGCGCGGTGACGACGGGATTTTATTCCTACGGTGAAATATCACCGGCACATGCGGACACCCGCTGTTCTTTGCACAATCAGACCATGACCATCACCACTTTTGGCGAGGTATAACATGCATGCGCTGCTGGCCCGACAATTGAAAAAGTGTTTCGGCGAAATGGATACGCCGACGCCTGAATTCCGGCGATTCCGCGACATGGTCGATGGCGCCTATTCCCAGGCCGACACGGACCGTGAGCTTATTGAACGATCCATGGAATTAAGCTCGCGTGAATTGCTGGCGCGCCACGAGGAACTGGCCCGCGCGGAACTTAAATATCGCGCAATTTTTGAAAATGTCACTGAAGGAATTTTCCAGGTAAACGTCTCCGGCGGATATATTTCCGTTAACCCGGCCCTGGCCAGAATTCTCGGTTATATGACCCCCGGCGATCTGCAAGATTCGGTCGTGGATGTGGGGCGGCAGATTTATGTGGACCCCCGGCGGTACAAGGAAATTATGGACGAAGTGGCCCGTCACGGCTCGGTTAACAACTGGGAATCTCTGGTGCGCCGGCGGGACGGACAGTTGATCTGGATCAGCGAAACCGTGCATCAGGTGAAAGACCAGACCGGCAATGTGGTTTATCTGGAAGGAACCTTGCGGGATATTACCATCCGCAAAGCCGCCGAGGCCGAACGCGAGGCCCTTGCGTCCAAGCTTGTGGGCATTTCGCGTCAGGCGGGGATGGCGGAAATTGCCACCGGCGTGCTGCATAATGTCGGCAATGTACTTAACAGCATTAATGTGTCGGCATCGGTGGCGGCGGAAAGGCTAAGGTCCAGCCGTTTGTCCAGTCTGGCTCGTGTGGCGGCCCTGTTTGCGGAACACAAGGCGGACCTGGCCACCTTTCTGACCACCGACGAAAAAGGGCGGCAGCTTGGCGAATATCTGTGCAAACTGGCCGACCATTTATCCACGGAGCAGCGCGATATTCTTCATGAAATCAATTCGCTGGTCGGCAATATTGAACATGTCAAGCAGATCGTCAAAAGTCAGCAGAATTACGCCCGGTCGTCGGGTGTACAGGAGGCGGCAAGCCTGGGGGAAATAGTGGAGGACGCCATTCGCATTAATCTCGAATCCCTGGAACGGCATCGGGTAAAAATCGTAAAGGAGATCGGCACGCTGCCGCCGCTGACAATCGACAAACATCAGGTTCTGCAGATTCTGGTGAATCTGATCAGCAACGCCAAACATGCGATGCGCTGCTGCGCGGGGGAACGCGTGCTGACGCTGCGCGCCGGCGCGCTGTCGGCGGACCCTTCGCGACTGGTGTTTGAGGTTCGCGACACCGGCACGGGCATTTCCACGGAGAATTTAACCCGGATTTTTTCACATGGCTTTACCACGCGAACGGATGGCCACGGGTTTGGCCTGCATACGTCCGCGCTGGCAGCAAAAAATATGGGTGGTTCCCTGACCGCCCGGAGCGAAGGACTGGGCATGGGCGCGATGTTTATTCTTGATATTCCGCTTGCGGTCGCCGCGCAGACGGACCAGACCTGGAGAGCCGCATGACCGAACGGATGAACCAACGCATTCTGATCGTGGATGACAACCGTGCCATTCACGATGATTTTCGGAAAATCCTGACTCCGCTGGAAAATGCGGATGGTCTGGACGCCATGGAAAGCGCGCTGTTCGGCGACGCGAAGCCCAAGGCGATCCGTGAAACCTATGAAATGGATTCGGCCTTTCAAGGCCAGGAAGCGCTGGAAATGGTGGTTAAATCCATGCAGACCGGTCAGCGCTATGCCCTGGCGTTTGTGGATATGCGTATGCCACCGGGCTGGGACGGTCTGGAAACCATTGAAAAAATATGGCAGGTGGACAGCGACATTCAGATGGTCATCTGCACCGCTTACAGCGATTATTCCTGGGAGGAAATCAACGCCCGCTTCGGTTCGGCCGATCGGCTGCTGATTCTTAAGAAGCCGTACGACACGATTGAAGTCTGCCAATTGGCCTCCGCGCTGACAAAAAAATGGCACCTGGCGCGTCATGCCCATCTGAAACTCAATCAGTTAAAGGGTATGGTCAATGAACAGACCCAACAACTGGAAACGACCAACCAGAAACTGATGCAGGAAATTCAGCAGCATCGGGCCGCTGAAGACCGCTATCGCCTTGCGGAAACCGGTGCCAATGACGGCCTGTGGGACTGGGACCTGATTGGGGATCGCATTTATTATTCCACCCGCTGGAAAGCCATGCTCGGTTTTGCCGACGCCCAAATAACGGATTCCCCCTCCGAATGGATCGGCCGAGTTCATCCAGACGACCGGGCCGGGACGGAAAAACTTCGCTCAGACCACTTTTCAGGCGTTTCGGACCAGTTTCGCGCCGAATGCCGCGTGCTGCATCGGGATGGACAATACCGGTGGGTATTGATTCGTGGGGTCGCGCAGCGCGACCAGGCTGGCCGCGCGATACGCGCCGCAGGCTCGTTTACGGACATTACCGAACGCAAAATGGCCGAAGAACAGCTTCGTTTTGAAGCGATGCACGACGCCCTGACCGGGCTGGCCAACCGGGTAAAGCTGTCCGACCGCATTGGCGATGCCCTGTGCCGACTCAAGCGAGATCCGGCGGAACGCTTTGCCGTGATGTTTATGGACTTGGACCGGTTTAAAGTCATCAATGACAGCCTGGGGCACCTTGTAGGGGACAAATTCCTGGTGGAAATCGCCCGGCGTCTTTCCGGATTTGTCCGCGGCGGAGATACGCTGGCCCGTTCGTGCCGCGATGATGTGGCGCGCATCGGCGGCGATGAATTCGTGCTTCTGGTGCAGAATATCCACCACGATTCCGACGTGCTGCATGTGGCTGATCGCCTGCATACGGCGCTTAGTGAGCCCTTCGTGATTGATGAACATGAAATTTGCACAGGGGTAAGCATCGGCATCGCGGTAGCCCATGAAAACTACGGAAGTGTCACGGAGATTTTGCGCGACGCGGACACCGCACTTTACCAGGCCAAAGGAAGCGGGCGTAACTGCACCCGCATTTTTGACCCGGAAATGCACGACCGCGCCATGACGCAATGGCGAACCGAAACAGAATTGCGCCAGGCGATTGAAAAAGACCAACTGGTTCTGCATTACCAGCCGGTGATTGCGGCGGACGGTTCGCTGGCGTGTATGGAAGCGCTGGTGCGCTGGCGGCATCCGACCCGCGGCCTTCTGGCACCCGACGCATTTATCCCGGTAGCGGAGGAATCCGACCTGATTGTGCGACTGGGCCGCTGGGTTCTGCGAAATGCGTGTCGGCAGTTGAAGGCATGGGTTGACGAGCATCGGGAACATGCCGACCTTCCGGTAAGCGTGAACATGGCCAGTAAACAGTTTGCACTGCCCACGTTTACGGAAGAAATAACCCGCATACTTTCCGAAGCGGACATTTCCCCGCGGGCGTTGCGCCTGGAAATAACGGAAACCGTCGCCATGCGCGACGCCCATGCGACGATGCAGACTCTTCTGCGGCTGAATTCAATGGGCGTGCTGATTGATGTGGATGATTTCGGCACCGGTTATTCATCACTAAGCTACCTGCATCGAATGCCGGTGCATGCGCTTAAAATTGATCGCAGTTTCGTCGGTTCCATGCACGACGATTCGGTGAGCCGCTCGATTGTGCGGGCGATTACGATTTTGGCGCATTCGCTGAATGTGGGCGTCATCGCCGAGGGCGTTGAAACCCCCGAATTGGCGCAGCTTTGTCGTGAAATCGGGTGCGATTTTTACCAGGGATATTTTCTGGCCAGACCGATGGATGCCCAAGCCGCCGAGCGGTTTATAGCCGCAACCCGACCGTACCGAAGCGGGTCAAATACGCTGAGGGTCGTAAGCCCCGCTTCCCAGCCCAACGCGGCCTGAGGCGACGGGCCGGGCGATCGATCCGATTCAGGGAACATCCTATTGGGCTAAAAACGACTTGAAATTGCCGGCCAGCAATTTTTCCACATCGCGGGCAATATCGGCTGCGGTAATCGAGCGGCCGGTGCGCAAAATGCGATGATACATTTCCTCCAGCACAGTCGCGATGACGTGGCGACTGTGGTCCCATTTATAAATCAGTTGGTCAAGAATCCGCGCATCGGAATGCTGTGGTATAAAGGATGTGCCCAACAGTTCAAATCGCATGCGTGTCATTTCCGTGATAAGGCTTGGGTTGTTGAGAAACCACCAGCAGCCAAAGGGCATAAGATTGGAAAACTTGCGGGCAATGACGCACAGTTCATGTTGATTTTCCCGCGAAAGAAGCGTCACCAGGAACTTATTGGCGGGAAAATCCCGGCACAGCCGGGCCACGCTGGATATATCCGCGAGGCCGGAGGTATCGCCGGCCTCGCGCAACGCCGGTTGCGTGCGCAGGTTGGAACCGATCATCATGGCAAAGGGGATATTTCGCCGGGCACAGACGGGTAAAATAGCCTTTTCCAGAATGGATTGTCCGGCCTGACCGACGGAGTCAGCCGGATTGGCCGGATAACGAAAGTCCGGAGGCAGGCTCACGGCCAGATAAATTGCCTGCTGGCGGTCCAGCCAGTCGGAAAGGAATCGCTTGACTTCATCAACAGTCGCGGGCGTGGGTTCTGATTCCACGGCATAACCCCATTCGGCAAGTTTGGCGGCCGCCTGCGGGAAATTTCTCAGCAGCGGATCAATCCGCAGCACGGCACGGAAACGCGGATCGCAGGCGATTTTCGGATTGGCCAGCCAGCGGGATCGTTCGTTGTCATCAAACACGGAGTTGGTCATGGTGATACTGGAAACATTCGCCAGGGACATGACTTTGTCTATGTACTGGCCCGGTTCCATTGCGGCAAAAAACGCGCGGTAGCTGTCAAGCGTTTTTTCATTCGGATCCAGTCCCAGTCGCGAAAGGGTTGTCAGCACGCCGCGGCAGGCCTCGCTTACCGGCGTATTTTCAACAAATAGATATTTCCAGATATGGTCCGCCTGACGCGATTTTGGCCAGCGCCAGAACTGGTCATAAGGCAGCCGGGTGGCCGGCACAATGCGGTAAACTTCGGCCACCAGATAATGATAGGTTACAAGCTCCTCAATACCCCATAACAGCAGGCCATCCGGATCCGTTTTTCCCATTCGATTTGCCACCGGCGTGCCGAAAGTCGGCGCGTACAGATGGGTGTGCATGTCTGTGGCGGGTTGCCGGGCAAGAATCTGGTGAACCAGATCGTGTAATTCCGCAGGCTTAATCGGGACACCCGATTGCGTGCCAGCGGCGTGGCTTGAAAGAATGGTGCTCATGAAACCTCCAACAGGATCGCGGTTTTAATTCAAACCTTAAGTTTTGCGCACCTGTGCGCTAAAAATCATATTTTATTCTAGATTATAATACGTTGAATTACAACCATAATAGGAATAATCCGGCAATTTATCGCGCGCGATTAGTGGCTTGACGCGGATAACCAGTCGCGCCATCCCGTCTGTCTAGTAAGCCATTATAGGCCAATTTGACGTTAAAATGGCAATTTTTTGCGAAAAAAGTTAAGCAAAATGGATTGACGTTCAAACTGAAATCAGAGAACAGCCATTAAATAGAATTGTGCGCATAATTATTGCGCACTTTATTAAAGAAATTCCAACAATATTTTTGCTTTTCTATTTGACAATGTGTTTTTTCTGTGTTACAATTGTTTTCGAAATGACGCTGTATTCCGTTGGACTGCTTCAATGGGTCCGACAGCGTTTTAGTTTGCGGCGATTGGTGTCCGGTCTGGTTGGGTCTAACAGTGTTTGGCCTTGCCAGCCATTCGGCCACCGGCGGCCGCAGGCATTTGTAATCTTCATGTCTGGCGAACGGAAGTTCTGGCCAGGCATACGAAGTCGGCATTTCCGCCGACGGCTTTTGAAAAGTTTGGACGCACCCGCAGCCGGTAAATCGCAGGCGATGGCGGGTTTGGCGAGCTGAAATGTTTGATTTTCCGGAGATTGGAAATTTCTTGCGTTAACGTGCGCTTATTTGGGTTCGGCCCAGACGACCATAATGAATTTTCCGGGCGGGATGTGTTATCCGCCGGTGTTTTTAAGGAGACTGCTATCATGATCAACAGACACAAGCCTTTGGGCGCGGGTCAGCGCGGTTTTACACTCATTGAGCTTCTGGTCGTTATTTCCATCATCGCCTTGCTGATCGCCATTCTGCTGCCGGCGTTGGCGCAAGCCAAGGAAGACGCGAATCGGGCAGTCTGCTCTTCGAATGTGCGGAGTCTGGTTCAGTCCATGGTCATTTACGCGCAAAGCAACCATTCGGTTTTCCCGACCACACCGGGAAATTCCGCCGGTTCGTTTTACAATGCCCCCACCGGCGTTGCCGGCGTAGGGCTGACAACACCCGGCAAGAGCGGGCTTTCCACCGTACAGGCATATTATGCCTCAGCCGCGACGGCCAATCCGGTTGCCGATCCGCTCCAGTGCATGTGGTTGCTGGTGCTGACCGGGGCGATGAGTCCCAAGAGTTTCATCTGCCCGTCGGATCCATTCGCAATCGGGCCTTCGTTGGAATATGGCTTAACGTCAGGCAACGGCCTGCCCAATACCTATGTCTGCTTCAGTTTCCAGTCCACCAGTCAATCCGCTGTTGGCGGAAATGGCCAGGGGGAAAGCTATTCGATCGCCTATCCCTGGCAGGCAAATGGCGAGCCGGGAGCCTGGTGGAGCAGCAAAGATGGTGCGGACGTGCCGCTGGTCAGCGATATTGCGCCGGTGCCGGAAGGTGGCAACGGTGCCGGTACGACCGCCCAGCGGATCACCAACGCATTGCCCGGCAGCAACACTTATGGACCCTATATTTATAATACGCCCAACCATAATGGTGATGGTCAGAATGTAGGTTTCGGCGATGCCCATGTCGCCTGGTCGGACAACCCGTATGTCGGCCAGAATTCCGACAATATTTTTTGCTACGACAGCACCGCGGCCATGGTCGGCCAGAACGGCTTGAGCTTCCAAGCCACGGAATTGACCGGCTACGGCGGCACCCACGCAGGCCCGGTTGTGGCAGGCGTTACGCCGAACATTCCGCCTTACGATATCTGCATGGTACCGCGGCTGGAAATTTCCAAGCCGGGTGGCACCAAATGGTAATTCTCTGGTGCAGTTGACGTCCCGGCGTTCCGCACGACCGTAAACGGCCTGTGCCGGAGAGCATCGAAACGGCAATATCCGAATCGGTGTGTGGAACGCCGGAAGTCGTGACACTGTCGGCAGGCCCGAATCGGCGACCGACCGCCGCGGCATGGACTGCCCTTGGATGATAGTGGTGAAAAAGTGGGTCAAGTTTCGCGCAAACTGTATTATGTTTATTCCGGATGTCTATTCCGGTTACAGGGGTGTACAAATGAAATGGCTGGTTTCTATCGGGGTGCTGTTGTCCGGCGCTGTGGCCTTTTCGCCTGTCCGCCTGTCGGCCCGGACCGCGGCACCAACGGTGGAACTGATCGTTTCTCCGCATCGTCAGAAGGGGCGATTTACCACGGTTTCCGCCGCAATCGCCGCGATTCCAAAAAACAGCAAATCGCCGGTGACCATCGTCATCCGGCCGGGAATATATCATGAACAGA
>JAJZEY010000151.1:2760-8082 GCA_021805585.1 Planctomycetota bacterium | reverse complement strand
CCGCCAGGCTTGAACAGCAGATAGCCGCATTAAGAGCGCAAAACGCCCGTATTGCTTCGGCCCAGGCATCCACAACGCAATCGGCTGCGGATACACAGGCCATTGAGCGCGAATATCGCAAAGTTATGGCGGAATCCGCACAGATTGAAAGGCAGGCCGGCCGCGCATCGGGAAATAATATTGGTGCGACCGTCGGCCAGATGTTTGCGCCGCCCACAGGTGAAAACTATTTTTCGCCCTATACCCGCGAAACACCGGAATTCACGGGCACACCGCCGATGGGAATGCAAATCGGCCAATATGGCGATATGCGTTTGTACATGGGGTTGCAGACCGTCGGACGCTACCAGGCATTAGAGCAGCAGAGCGCGTTCGCCAGCGGCTTTGCGGGGGCAACGCCGGATGGATTACCAGCGGGGCAGTATGCGGGATTGGATCCCGGATTCCAAACGCCGTTTGGCAACCTTGATTTCATGGCCACGATACCGGGCAAAATGGATGTGTTTTTTGATGTATTTCTTTCCAGCCGGCCGGACCAGAGTAAAGTTTATGGAGACCAGGGATTTATTGTGCTCAAGCAACTTCCTGGCCCGTTTGCCGACGGACCGCTGGCTTCCCTTTTCAATTACATCAACGTGAAGGCCGGAGCATTTATTGTGGATTTCGGGGACAACAACTATCACCGGTCAAACAATGCGAACGTGCAGGAAAATCCGCTGGTCGGTAATCCCCTGGTCGATTCCAGCACCGAAGAAATTGGTGCCGAGGCCTACAGCACGCGTGGGCCAGTGTATGGGCTTGTGGGTTTGACCAGTGGATCAACGGCGGAGCATTTTGATTATGGCAGTCGGCCTGCGGTGCTGGCAAAAATTTGGGGGTATCCGCTGCCGCACCTGCGGCTGTCCGCATCGGTGTACTATTCCAATCTGGATGGATTTGCCAATGGGGCTAATGCGTCAATGCCTGGTGCCGGCGAACAGCGAAATGAGATCATGGATCTTATCCGGAGCGGCGGCGTCTACGGCGGCGTATTCGGCGGCGGCTGGGATGGGGACCCGGGCCAGATAACCCCGCTAAACGGATACGATGTTCAGGCATATCAAACCGACTTGACCTGGAATTACTGGCCATGGGAAATGTATTCATTTGTCGGCTGGACGCAGGATTCCAGCTATGGTGAACGCTGGTTGTACGGATCGTTTCAAAGTGTTTATCACATCAATTCCTCACTATATCTGGCTGGCCGCTTCAGTTATGCCATAGCGGGTGCCGTTAATGGTGTGCAATCCAGCGGTTGGGTGGATCGGTTTGAGGTGGGCGGCGGTTACTGGCTTACCAAAAGCCTGCTGGCAAAGCTGGAATATGTTTATGAGCAGTACAACAATTTCCAGCCATCCGCCGGAGATGTGGACGCGGTGGATGCGTACCGTAACCCGCGGTTCAGCGGGATTGTGTTCGAAACGTCGTTCGCCTTTTAATTGCCTGTCCCCTTAGCGGAGTATCACTATGCGAGTTTTAGAGTTCAAAATTTTTGTTCCAACTGTTTCCAAATTACTTTTTGCCGTTCGATTCATGGTATTACAACGGGTAAAGGCTGTGTATTGGACCATTCTGATTTTCAGCGGTGCAATGTTGCCGCCGACTGCATTTGCCTCCGGCATGCCGGTAAAGGCGACGGATCACATTTTTATTGCTTCATCGGGCAGCCGGGTAGAGGTAAATGGGACATCGACATTGCATAACTGGTCTGCCCGGAGCGCGGCGATTACCGCACGTGTGGTGCTGGCCGGCAAATGGAACGGGGCAGGCAAGCACGCGCTTGATCTCAAGTCTATAGCGCTGACGATTCCAGTTAATACGCTCAAGAGCAGTGAGGGCGGCGGCATGGACCGTACGATGGATGGTGCCTTGCATGCCGGCCACCACCCATCCATCACCTATACGTTGACCAAATCTGCTTTGCTGGCCGGACAGGCGGATCGAACAGGCGATGTTGATTTTCAGACCCGCGGAATACTTAGCGTCAATGGCGTAGCTAAAGTGCTTCATCTGGTGATTCATGTCACGCGAAACCCGGACGCTTCATTGACCGTCAACACAGCAGCTAAACTCAAAATGACCGACTTTGGCGTTCAGCCTCCGACGGCGATGCTGGGCATTATTCGATCGGGCAATACCGTCGGCATTACCGCGTCCGTTCATCTGACGGCAAAGAAATAGCGGTCGAACAGGCCTTTGTACTGAATGGTGTTCAAATGATTGGCACAACCGAACAATCAACCGCAGCCCTGCGGCCGTCGCCAATATCTTGGGCCATACCTCTCGCGGGATTCGCCTGGTTGCTGGCATTGTGTCTGGTCGGCGGCAATACCGCCGCCTTTTCAGCCATCACGTCGGCCAAGATTAAAACACCGGGTCGCGCTGTGCCTGCGGCACCCTCCGCGCTGGTTCGCCTGGCGGTTTGGCGGTCCAGCCGATTGGAACTGCGAGGTGACGCCACGATCGGGTCCTGGTCATGCAAAAGCAGGAAAGTTCGTGGCCACCTGACGCTCGCCGTGTCTATGTTGAAACTCGCCCATCTGTTCGGTTATCCGTCGGCACCCATATCCGGCAATTCTCCAATCCCGAAGTTTCCGATCATTAGCAGGGCGGTTGGGCAATTGTCGGTTTCCGCGACCGGGCTTCGCGGCAATCACCTGGGAATGGATCGCGATATCCAGCGGGCGTTGAAAGCAAAGCAGCATCCGGTGATTCGCTATCAATATGTTCGGATGCTCAAAGCCATTCTGCGTCGCCGAGGAAGGACCGGCACCCTTAGTTTATCACTTCATGTTCTGGGTAAACTGACCCTTGCCGGTGTAACGCGTAGAATACATACCCGCATGCTGGTAAGGCGTAATGCACGCGGCGAATTTATTGTTCATGCGTCAAGTGTGGTGTTTATGCGCGATTTCGGCGTTATTCCGCCAACGGCATTTTTCGGTGTGATCCGGGGACGCAACCTGGTGCATGTCATTTTTGACCTGACGCTGGTACCGACAACACGCAAATTGCATCACTGATAATTGTAATTGAGTGCATATTGGCACCAGTTGCATTTATTCCCGTGGCACGCGGAAACGCCTCGCAGCGCGGTGCCGGTGGTGCGCCGGGACGCGGTCGGAATCGGATGGATTTCGGCGGCCGACGGGCAATCTCCGGCACCTGCATTTTATAAGACCGCCAGCTTTATGAATCGGCGGTCATTGCCCCGCAAACACAGTTCGTGGATAAAATGATTCAGGCTTGCGGGAAGGCTACCCGCAAAAGGCCAATTGGTGCGGATTCCGCTGATGGGAAATCGCGGTGTCGCCGCATCCCGGCGATTTTGATACCCGGCACCGCACATTTATACGTACGCACTGGCGGCATATTGCTGGATCATGCGATGCGTATTGAAATATGATGCATTAATCGTGACTGTTGACCGCATAATTTCCGTCCAGGCGTCGCGATCGTTATAGAACATAGGCGCTATGCGAACGCGCAGTTTTCGATACAGATCTTCCGCGTCGTCTGAATCGGTATCCCCGGAAGAGCCTATATCCGAGAAATCGCGGCCTATTGACCACCCGGTGACATCCTCAATGCATCCTTCAGGCCACCAGCCATCCAGGATGCTGAAGCTTGGTATGGCATTCAGCGCCGCCTTCATGCCGGACGTGCCGGAGGCCTCCATGGGTCTGCGTGGTGTATTTATCCAGAGATCAACGCCGGAAGTAATGAGGCGTGCCAGATCCATGTCATAATTTTCCAGGTAAACCACGCGAATGCCTGCTCCGCAGCTTTTGGCCATCCGCACGATCCACCGGATAATGTCCTTGCCTCCATGATCGTTCGGATGTGCTTTGCCGGCATAAACGATTTGTATCGGCCCCGATTCTCGGGCAATTGCCGCCAACTGGTGCGGATCGGACAGCAGAAGATGATGGCGCTTGTATGGTGTTGCGCGTCGTGCAAAGCCGAGTGTAAACGCGTCATCCGTGAAATCCCCTCCCCTGCGGTTGATTTCCTTGATCAACATGCATTTTGCCGCTTCATGCGCGATCCAGAGTGCATTTTTAGAAATCGTTACGGCGCGGCGGAGCATGCAGGGATCGCAACTCCATCCCGGAATCCGTGCGTCGTAAAGTCGGCGAAAGCTTTCGCTGGTCCAGGTGGCGGCATGTACACCGTTGGTTATCGAATCCACGGAATAATCCGTGAAAAGACGGCGGGATACTTCGCCATGCCGCCGAGCCACGCCATTGACATATTTGCTGATATTCATCGCCAGCAGGGTCATGTTCAACTCGTCCGGCCCACCGAGCATACGAATAATTTCCAACGGTTCTTGATCGCCGATCACGGATTTAACCAGATTGTAGGGAAATCGGTCGTGTCCGGCTGGAATAGGCGTATGAGTCGTGAAGATACATTGCTTGCGTACCGATTCAAAGGCCCATTCCGATGTCAGGTCGTGGAACTCCTTAAGCAGTTCCAACACCAGCAGCGCAGAGTGCCCCTCATTCATATGGAACCGCTGAACTGCGGTATATCCGAGGGCCGCGAGCATCCGAACGCCTCCCACCCCCAGAATAAGTTCCTGAATCAGGCGATATCGCTGGTCTCCGCCGTAGAGCCAATCGGTCAGTTCGCGATCCGCCGAGGTGTTTGCCGGATCATCCGTGTCCATTAAGATCACCGGCACTCGAAACCCGGTATTCCCGATTACATCGCGCCGCCAAGCCCGAATCGTCACCTGGCGGCCTTCGACCTGAATGTTGACTCGTTCCGGTAGCAGCACCGCAAAATCGGCAGGGTTCCAGTTGGTTGCGCTTTCCTGCTGATCGCCGGTCGCACTGAGACTCTGCGTGAAGTATCCGCGTTTGTAACACAACGTCACGCCCACCGTTGGCAGTTTGATATCCGCGCTTGACTTAAGTGTATCACCCGCCAGGACGCCCAGGCCGCCGCTATAGGTTGGCATTCCTGATTCAATAGCGATTTCCATCGAAAAATAGGCAATTCGCCGCGAAACGTCATCACCGTTACCGGTGACATCCAAGACCTTATGAGGCCGTCGCGTATATTGCTTCGGATGTTCCAGAAACTGGTGGCGGCAATAATCCGAGCAAAAATAGAAGGCTTCGCCATCCAATTGTTCCACCAAACCGGATTCTGCGTGCACGTGCATGCCGCAAACGACATCTTTGTAAACGGTCATGGCTGGTTCCTTAATTGAGGGGTTACCAAGGACCTCTGGAATCATTATCGCGCAGATTGCCAGATGCGATTGGATCG
>JAJZEY010000151.1:0-2750 GCA_021805585.1 Planctomycetota bacterium | reverse complement strand
AGGCGTTGGAGTGCGATTCGATATGTCCACGAACATAAGACGCTTTTTATATGGAAAAGAGTTCCCTTATGCCGTCATTTTTTGTCCGACCGCCAGACATGTCTGGAGCAAAAGCAGGTTTATCGATCAGATAGGCTTTGCCAGGCATATAGTCCGTAACGCCGACCAGGCGGCTAATCAACCAGCCGCAAGATCGGTATTCGGGCTGATTGGCAATTCCTGGGCATTTCCAAAGCCCATGCTACATGCAGGCAACCCCGAAAAAGAGCAGGGCACGCCGGTTGGAACTTTTCGATGACTATTTATCGTTATATACTCTGGTAAGCTGCGTTGTCACGGTGCGTGACATGGTGTATAGGTGTTTTTTTGTAGACCTCATTTTCGGGGGGCATCCCATGGCTGAAAATATTCATAATTCCGAAGGAAGTTCTGGGCAAGGCACCGGGAATCTCGCTGTTGCCCAACGGTTGGCCCGTCTGGCAACCATGCCTGTGGATACAACCAAGTTGGATCGGGCATTGCGGGCTCAAATATCGTTGCCCAAAAGAAACGTTGGCACTTGGCGGATCGCCGTATCCGGCCTGGTGGCGGCCGCAGTGATTTTGGCCGCTCTTCTGATCCCCCTTACGGTGCCTCATAGCAGCCGGGCGTCGGTGAGCGATCTCTCACAAATTTATAATCGTATGCTGGTGTCGCCTCTGGCTGGTGGAATCACCAATGCGCAGAAAAATACCCTTCAACTGATGTGTCCACCAACCACGGGGCATCTGGCCAGCTGTTGCATGCAAACCCTTCATCATCATCGGGTTGCGTGCATGCTGGTAAAGCGGGGCAAACAGACCGTGGGAGTGGTGGTGGTGCCCGCCGGAAGTCTTGAATATCCCCAAGGAATACACAGGCGTTACGAAGGTGGGTCCTTTATCGTGCGAAAGACCGGAAAGTTGAATATAGTCATTCGGTCCGGCAGGCGGCACTGGATATGTGTCATGGGGCCGCAGCGGGTAAGTGAACTGATGTTAATTGCGAGTCAGATACATTCCAGTGGGCAATGAATTTAGCCCTTCGATCCGCACAATTGAATTGGCAAAAATGTTTCGCTTTCAGCGTGGCCGTTACCGGTCGATCGAAGTTCGGTTTGATTTGGCGGCGGACGCGTTGGGCTGCCCGGCCGCAAATGATCGGGCACGTCAGCGGGCGGGCTTGCTTTCTGAAGCAATCGGGGCGATGCTTTTAAATGGCTGCCACAGTGGGGCTTTAGGCTCGGCGGCCGTGGGGAGCGGCCTATTTTCGTACGGTGATCAAGAATAGGATATATGCACATGTTTGCTAGTTGTACCCTGGTTGTACAACAATAACCGCCCGCCAGGCAATCTATAGAAAGATTGTAAAGCGGGCGGCATATTGAGGAAAGGATATTGTAACGCTCCGATGCGGCGTTTATGATGACCTCGCGGCAGCGGAGACTGTGCACTACTGCCCCTGTCCAAAGGGTCCCTGGCGCGGTGCGCCATGAAAATACCAGTCAGGATGGTAGTGACCCTTGCTGTCAATTGTGGAAGCAGGCGGCACGAATGCCGGCGGGCTGTTTGTGCCGGTAAGCGCGTAGCTGCCCGGGTTGCTGGATGTGGACGTGCATCCACCAACCAGTGCGATGATTGTCGCCCCCAGAAAAAATGCGGGCAGCACTTTGGTTATGACGATGCGTGTGCGAGACATGATTGATCTCCTTTTACGGTTCCTTCGGCCACAGGCAACAGGCACGCTGCCGGTTACTCGGGCACATTTACTTAAACGAAGCTGCCGAGCCAAACGGTTCCATTGCCAATGGGTCAGCCCGGCCGGGAGCAGGATGTGAATACGCCCGAAAGTAATTCTAATCGTTTTTACGAGCTGGTCTGGCCGGAAAGGTCAACAGTTCTACGTACGGCCATGTTGATAACCCATAACACCGGAAAAGCTGAGGAAATTGCTCAGGAAGCGCTGGTAAAGGC
The DNA here is from genome assembly GCA_021805585.1 of Planctomycetota bacterium. The sequence continues at coordinate 759 of JAJZEY010000151.1, read as the reverse complement.
ATGGCGATGCATGCATCAGTTTGATGAAACGGGCGGAAATCTGATGGCGTGGTTGCTGACGATTCTGCGGCACACCTGGGTGGACCGCCTGCGGTCTGATTCTGCGCACATGAATAACAATGCAAGCCTGGATCAATTATGTGAATCCGGTCAAGATCCGGCGGATACGGATGCCGTCCCGGACACGCTGGATATTCGCAATGCCGATGCAATGATGGAAACATTTTCAGATCAGACGGTGATTGCTGCGCTAAAATCGCTGCCGGATGACATGCGGTGGACCGTGCTTTTGGTGGATGTGGTGGAACTGAGCTATGAACTGGCTGCGGAAGTGCTGGGCGTGCCGGTGGGAACGGTGCGATCGCGAGTATCGCGTGCCCGGGAGGCATTACGCCGACGTTTATCAACTCTTCCAGAGGCTATTGCGGATGAAAGTGCGTGAATTCGTGATTGCAACGAATTGCGAAGCGACACATTGGAACTGCACCGGTATAGCAGTTGCAGAACCCGAATCAAGTTTTGCGGTGAAATGCCATGGGCGACCAACACACGGGATCCGGTAAGGTCCGCACCAGCTTCAATCCCCAGCTTTTCACCCGAACGCCCCAGCGCGTAAGGACATTGCACTGCTCCGCTGTTAATAAGATGCCCCATTTCATGGGCAATGGCGGCGGAAAGCTCGCCATTGTTCAAATGCGATACCAACCCCAACGAAATATAAATATCCCGATCAGGCCAAGTCCATGCACCAAGCCGTTG